>JBDUEO010000044.1:0-11910 GCA_040002335.1 Parafilimonas sp.
TATTAGACCGCTTACAGCAAAGTTTTGAAATGCAACGCCGTTTTATTTCTTCTGCATCGCATGAATTATCTACACCGCTTACTTCCATTTCAAGCCAGTTGGAAGTATCGTTGCAAAGAAACAGGGAAGCCAAAGAATATCGCGGTGTAATGCAATCAGTTTACCAGGATGTGCGCAATTTGGGTAAGTTAACACAAACATTATTGGAGTTTGCAACGGTATCAGGTATTAAAGGTGGTATAGAAATTAATTCGCTGAGAATTGATGAGATACTGATGCAACTTCCCGGCGAGATTTCAAAAATGAATAAGGAATATTCAGTAAAGCTGGAGTTTGAACAATTACCTGAAAATGAGGAAAGGCTTTTGGTATTTGGCAATGCCGAATTATTATTTTCAGCCATAAAAAATGTTGTATCTAATTCCTGCAAATATTCGCCTGATCATTGCGCGATAGTAAAATTATTAGTTCAGCCGAAAGAAATTTACATAGTTGTTGAAGACGATGGGAAAGGTATTAGTGAAAATGATTTGAAAAATATTTTTCAGCCATTCTACCGAAGTGAAGACAGTAAATCAATTACCGGTTTTGGTGTTGGTTTGCCATTGGTGTATCGAATTATAAAATTACATAAAGGCCAGATAAAAGTGAATTCCATTGTTGGTAAAGGCACCACTTTTTTAATACAGCTTCCCATTGCTGAAAATGTGCGGTATAAATAATTTAATAGCTTTCTAATTTCTTCTTAATCTGGTTTTAATACTGCCAAACTATTTTTGAATAAACATTAAAACTGCAGCGTTAATAAACTGCTGCCAACAAAGAAATTATTTAATATAAAATCTGGTTCCTGTCTGCTTTCATTGTAAAAACATTCTCTAATTATAAAATAAATTTTATGAACATTATTATTAAGTCAATTGATTTTAAGGCAGGCAACACACTGGAAACATTTATAAAAGAAAAAGTAAAAAAATTATTTGCGCAATGTGATAATATCATTCGTGCAAACGTGATTTTGCGAAAACAAGCAAGTAAATCGCACGAAAATAAGTTATGTGAAATAAGATTGGTGGTGCCTGGTAATGATCATTATGTAAAAAAAATAAGTGGAGGATATCGCAAATCAGTTTCTCATTCAGTAGATGTTTTGCAGGAAATTTTAAGAAGAAATAAACGCAGATAGTGCGCCATTAGCAATGTATCTGTAATGTTTAAGTCTAAATTCTATCAGCATGTCTCAAAATAAAAAAAGCATTTTAGTACTCGTGTCTGTTTTTTTATGCATTGAAGTTATAAGTATACTACTTCAATCTTTTTATGGTAATAAACAGGGCTTGTATTGGGTTTTGATGGTGTTCATTCCGCTGTTATTTCTTGCTGCATATTTGATTATGAAAAAAAAGCATGCGGCATTACCCGATAAAAAAAACCTTAACAACAATCGTTCTTTTTCATTTTCAAAAGCAAATACAGAGAACGGTTTAACGGTGATGTTTGGAAACAGCTATTGCTCACAGCCATATCTTTCCAGTATTTTTTACAATGAGGCAATTTATGCAGATCAAAATTCTGATCTGATACAAAAAACAGCTTCGTTGAAAGCAGGTAATTTTTTGCATGCTGTTAATGAGTTTGAGAACGATATAATATGGCAAATAAAACCCGGCTATCCCGGATGCAACACTGAAAATTTTAATTTCAATAAAACATTATTCACAAAGAATGCTATGCAGCCATATGTGAAAATGATTGAACTAAAATTAATGCCGTTTGATAAAGAAAATAAGTTTTCTACAAAAAAAGATATTTATTCAAATGTGGTTACGGGCAATAAATATGTTGGTACGAACTTACAACCGGCTGCAACACATACAGCGTTCAGCAGTGCCGAAAGCATGGTAATATTTTTAGATTCGTTAAGACAACTGTGCGGTAGAAAGCCAGTGGGCATCAGAATGAGTATAACAGAAAAAAAAGACTTTCATGAAATATGTTATGCATTTCGCAAAACCTGCATAATACCCGATTATATTCTTATAGAAGACGGCGCCACACAAAATAATTCGTCAATACATTCTTTGCAAAAGGCCGGTATGCCTTTGTACGAAGCATTGTTATTTGTTTCAAAAAATTTGGAGATGTATGGTTTAGAAAACGAAATTAAAATTATTGCGGCATCGCCTGTACATACGGCATTTGATGTTTTGAAGCTTCACGCTTTGGGAGCTGATGCTATTAGTATGAAAAATGCAGAAGGTATAGAAACAAATATTTCATCAGCGGGTTATTTAAAAGAATTACGCAATAAAATAATTATAAACATTGCAGAAATAATGAGCGCTTGTGGTTATTCAAATGTTCAGGATATAACGCTGCCTTCTTTATTGCAAAGATTTGATTTTTTACAATCAAAAGCTTTTAGCGAAATAAATAACCATGAAACCGGGCGTGATATAAAAAGAAAAATTTTTCTTGTACAATAAATTTTATGAAGAGTGCTTCTTCACTTGATATAAAGTCATCTGTTTCTTTTAATTTATCAAAAGAATTAGTTGTAGAAAAAGATCATAAAGCGTTAACGCCACAAGTAAGCATTGATGAGTTGAAAAAATAAATAAAAATTATCAATAATAAAAAAATTCAAATGCCTGAATTATAAGCTTAATTTTCTTTCAATTGAACAAAGCCACCGAGCAACGTATAGCGCTTATTTATTTCAATATGCAAAACATTGTTTGAAACAATACTAATACTTCCGTTGGCATGTAAACTATCGCTGGTAAAAAAAACTTTGTTAGCCAAAACCTTTTGTTGTATGGCAGAAGGTTTTTCTTTTAATGAAAATTCGGCACTGAATCCAAGCAATTCAACTGTTTTTGACAACAATACATTTTCAGAATTCAGAAGCAATGTTTTGTATTTCATCAGTGAATCATCTTTTGTAGTATCGAGCAAATTAATTAATCTCTCAGGCATAAGTTCATCAGTGTAAATGGTGCCGATTCTTATTTTCAATGATGATGTATCAATCAAATCTAAAATCATATTGTGTTCAGGCGAAGCCATTATAACATTCTTTACTTCTTTTAAAAATGCTTCTTTAAGCGTATTGGTTAGGTGTAAAGTGTCAGAACAATTCGATGAATTTGTTATATAAAGCAAATTAAAAATGCTACTCATTTTAGAAGTGTCCAATAGGTGTATTCCTTTATTTACATCTATTTCTTGTTTGTTATTTATACTGCCGATATAAACACTGTCTTGCAATTTTAAATAATATGCATTTGAAAATAATTGCTTGTTGGTACATCGGTTATAATAATTTTTCCATTCAAGAATGTCTTTTAAATAATTACTGTCTGGTTTATACAAACTGTCGCTTACCGGTACAAGTGTTAGCCTGGTTTCTTTCTTGTTTAAAGTGCATCCGGTAACGATGATACTTATACAAATGAAAAAGTGAAGATTTTTTTTAGTAAGCATAGCAATGTGAGTTTTGAAGATTATTTCTAAATTTAAAACTAATTAGTAATCACAAACAGAATACCTGAAATTTTTCAATTATTGATTATGGAAATGATTCAAATTTGAAATTGGTCTTAATACTTATTTGGAAACAGTTTGAAGGCTTAAAAGAAAGACTTGAAAATTATCTTTCGATTGTGCAATTTACTTAATAATGAAATAGGAATATTCTTTTCTATATGGAATAATCGGCATAGATGACAAGCACTGAAATGTAGTTTGAAAATTGAGTATGAGTTGTAAATAATTATTAACCCAAAAATTATTCAACAATGGCAAAGCAAGTAGGATAAGAAAAATATAACGGCACAATGAGTGGCGTTAGGCATTTCAAAATAAAAGGATTAACCGACGATGTGACGGTTTAAATTGGTGGGCATCTGGCGAACAAATTATGTCAACACCTGAGTTTGAAAGAACCGTAAAAATATGAATGAGTTTGGGAGATGTGCTACAGCTGGCAAATCTATTATTGTAGGATTGAGCCAGGTAGTTAAACAAATGAGTGATCCGCTAATGACCAGCAGGCTTATAGGTGTTTCATTGTCCTGTTGGCTTTATAATGAAAATATTAAATCATATAAAATTCCCACTGAATGCGGTCAAGGTCTTTAAAAGCTACATACATTTTTTGCAAGGTTTCATCAAGCTTAACACCTGTATTTTCAACTGAGGCATCACTTAAACCCTGTGCCACGCGGTTAAGTTCTTCTTCAGATTCGCAAGCTATAGCAATATGATCTGTACCAATGGTAAACGGATTGAATGTTGCGCCATCCTCAGCCTTTTTAAAAACAATAAATACGCCGCCAACAGGAAACGCGAATAGCTCATCGTTTTCAAGTGCAATAGGAAAACCCAGAACAGCGCTGTAAAAATTCCTGGAAGCCTTAAGGTTTGAACAACGGAGATTGATGTGATGGATGCCGGGTGATTTCGGATTAATAGCCATAATTTTTTGTATGAATGATTAATGATTTTTGCGGGGTTAAGATAAACTAATTATAAATGTTGTTCCCTTATTTTCTTTTGTCTCAACTTTTATTTCACTATTATGCGCTTTTATAATATCGTAACTTAAACTCAAACCAAAACCTGTTCCTTTAATAATCAGTGCATTCATTAGCAATGAGTTTATTTTATTTAATGCGCCATCCTATACTATACACATTCGCTTTTAAAGATAGCCGAATACTAAAATAGTGTAGTAAGAAATAGTTTACGAGTCAGGGTCGACAACTTTGCATCAAACAATTTTCACTGAAATAAAATTACACGGTTACATACTTATTAATACATAACAACAGAAGCATCTGCAGGCTGCTCCTTGCATTTAAATCCCATAATGATTATATTACTTATTTAGTGTTTAGGGGGTCTTAAACGGAGGTGCTGAGATTGGAAGCAGAGTTGATTATTCACGAACTTTTTAGTAACTACTTAACCAAAGCTTCTTAAATAGTTTGTAAGGTTAAGGATTGTAATAGAGTTGATATTCTTACACAAACTTTTAGTAATCACATTACCGTTCATTTCCATCTTCAATAAATAATTACCTGATGTAAGTGAAGTAATGTTTAAGTTATAAGAACTGTTACATGCAAGAGCCTCCAATTTTATATTATCTGTAAAATTAACAACCGTAAGTTTGGTTTGATGGTAAACCTTCGATTTGCAAACCATTCCCTGCAGGGTTGGGAGAAATTTTAATAGCATCATTTGCACCCGCAACAATAGAATAATTAACTGAACCATTTACGGTTGTGGTGTGTAACGATCGGCACCTACCTTTGAAGCCCCTTCTGGTGGTTTGCATACTCCAACTGACGTATCCGGCAGACCTGCTGCAATCTACTGTACAACATTGAAAAGAACTATCGCGCCTTTCATTCGTAACACACCATTAGAAATGAAAATAAGTTAACACCCTTAATACTACAGAAACGATTTAATTATAAGTAACAATAAGTGTAGGCCGTTTTGCTGAATCAGGATGTTGTGTTGAATAAAACCCCATAGACCTGTATTTCTCTTCCACCTGACATCTTAATTCAAATCCATAATTTCTTGCAGGATGTGCAACCATAGCACTCACAAGTTCAGTTACATCAATATCAACATTATAACCCCATTGTTGCGTGGAGGCAGGAATAATCTGTACACCTCTTTGCGTAACAGGAGGCTGATTGTTCCATGTAAGAGTCTTGGCTATCCAGTTTTCGGTAACACCAGCAACAACTACGCTGTTATCAAGCGGATATGGTGATCCTGGATAATAAGAATCACCTTGTGGCATACTTCTGTTTGGATCAGTAATGCCGGTAAGATGTAAGGTTGCAGAAACCACTTGTGACGTATTTGGAATCTGCGATAAGCCGGCGAACCTGATAAATGCTCTGCCGAAAACCGCCCTTCCCGACGTGGTCCATGCATAGATGGATAATGTAGTATCACCGCGAAAATCAGGCGTTGTATCAGTAGCTGAGGTTAAAAGAGACTTTTCAACACTTGCGCTGGCCTTTTCGTAGAAGCCCGGTGCTAATACAAGTTGTTTCACGTCCGCTGTAGAGTTGCTTGCTGCATTTCCATTAAGTGAATTTGTTTTTAATGACTCTTTGTTACAGCTAAACAAACAGAAGATAAATGCAAATACCGGTAATAAAAAATGGTGATTTAGAGATAAATTTTTTTTCATGGTTGCCTTTTTTTGGTTCATAGAAATATTACATTTAATAAAACTAATATGAATATAAATATGATTTAAAGATTAAATCTTTAACGCCCTATCAGTTCTGCATATTCTTCAATTGTAATTAAGTATCTACTTTCTGACGAACCTGATTTTAGAACAGAACGTTTTGAACCTTACCAACCATTTCTGTAATCTTATCAATTGTCAATGGTTTGGAAATACATCCTGAAACAAAAGCATTCAATTTCGCTTTTTTTTCATCCTCATAATTCACATAAGAAGCAAGAACAAATATGGTAAACTGTTCCCGTATAACAACATTAAAATCTTTAAAAATATCAAGAAAATCCCATCCTGTCATTACCGGCATGTTTATGTCAAGAAAAAGTATGGTAGATAACACTTTTCCCTTTTTGTTATATTCATTTTCTATGGCCAAAAGAGCCGCTTTGGGTTCGGTAAACATGGTTACACTTATCTCTTTATAATATTGTTTAATTAGAAATTTGAAAAGCGTATTGTTAACGGTGTCGTCATCAATCAGCATAAACCTATCGGGCATTTTCATAGTGTCTAATATTATTTAATTTTGTATCTGCGCTTTGCATTAGCTAAACCCAAGTTGGGTTATACTAAAACTTAATGGCATTTTGATATCTGTGAATCTCTTCCAAAATATATATAAGGCAAAGGACGCAAGCATTAATTACCTCTTTTCTTCATCTGTGTCTTAATGTCTTTCGTTTCTAAACTTCTATAGCTTGTTTCTACATAACTTAAGGTAAGATTATCATTGATTATGTTGTCAATTTTTGCCCGCAGCAATGTAATATCATACGTTTTTTTAATGAAGGCTTTTGCACCGAGTTGTTCAAAAATATCTTTTTGATCAACAGCGCTTGAAAGCATATACACAGGTATATTACGCGTACGTGGGTTTTGCAATATCTCATTGAGGCACTCGCTTCCGTTCATCACTGGCATATTGCAATCCATAAAAATAATATCCGGAGGGGTGATATTATTTTCAAGCATAGTAAGTGCTTCTTTTCCATCGTTAGCTATGCCATACAGGCGGCCATTCCGTATTTTACTTAGCGCTTTCACAAAAAATTCCTGGTCAATTATATCATCTTCTATTAATAAAACACGTTTGATTTTCATAGTGGTAATTTTAAAAATTTTCGTACGCACTTTTTATGATAGTACATATCATTTTGAATTGTTCGTTGGCATTAAAACAATGGGGTGCATGGGCAGGAATAATAATACCTTCTCCTAATTTGAGCGTATATATTTTTTCATTAATAGTTAATTCAGCGGTTCCATCAATTATTTGAATATAGTTATCGAACGGAGAAACTTTTTCTGCTAACTCTTCACCTATGGCAAACGATGAAACAGTAATATTACCTGTTGTTTTTTTAATAATTGTTTTACTTACCACAGCATTAGGTACATATTCAATAAGGTCAATTTCTATATGCACTTTTAATTTTTCTACTTCACTGGAAACTGTATGATTATTGTTTGCTGTATTGACCGGGTTATTAAAATGCATTATTTTCTTTTTATTTTTTTTCCACCCCTAAAGGTCATCCGTTTTATTAATATAGCTGTTACATAACATTAGAAAAAGGTTACATAATTCGCAGGTTATGATAATTCCTTTAACATGGGTCTGGGTATAACGTGCGCTACCATAAACATTCTTAGATCAAAAGGCATCTGGTTGCACAGGGCAAATGGACATTTATGAAAAAGCTGGAGTAAATGCAGGTAAATACTTTACGACAATCTATAAGATTGACAACGATCAATTGACAATTTGTTACAACTCAAAAGGAGACAGTTATCCATCAACCCCGGTAATAAAATATAGAACATTTAAGGTTTGTCATATAAAAGGTTTTTTTGTATTAATAAATATCAAAGAGGTAATAGTAAAATGTAAAAAAGTACCTTTTCAAGGCATATTTTTTTTAGAGTGTTTAAAAGCTAGTAACATTTACAAAACAATTTCCTGATTTTAATTGGGATTATGGATAATTATGGAGGTCTGATAAACAAAAAAGCACGTAAAACATAATTTTACGTGCTTTAAAAAATTGAAAGAAGTTATCTGTGACCCCGTCAGGATTCAAACCTGAAACCTCTTGATCCGTAGTCAAGTACTCTATTCAGTTGAGCTACGGGGCCATTTCCTTTTAGGGCTGCAAATATATATATCATTACGCAAATAAGAAAAGCTTCATCAAAACGTTTCATTGTATAACAAAATATTTTAGTTTAACGGGTTTATTCAAAATGGTAAGAATAGCGCAGATATTTATAACTATTATTTTTTTCTCTGTACTTTTTTCATGTAAAAAAGACCAGCTTCCAGCGTATTCAAATGCTGTTGATTATTACCCTTTACAACCCGGCCGCGTTTGGTTTTACAGGTTGGATTCAACCACCATTCCACCTTTTGGTACTTCGCTTATTGTTCATACTTATCATTTAAAAGATAGTGTTGGTACTTCATTTTTGGATAATGATGACAGGGTTTCATGGCCTGTATATCGCTTTATTGCTGATACATTGGAGCAAACGCAATGGGTTTATATTTCCACTTCGTATGTAACACCAACGCATACTGATGTTGAAGTCGTTGATGATAATAATTTGCGTTTTATAAAACTTGTAAGCCCGGTAAGTGAAGGCAAAAACTGGATGGGAAACAGTTATATTGATACACGTTCTGCTACAACACCATTTCAATATCTTGATGGTTGGAATTATATGTACGATTCTGTAAACATGCCTTATACAACATTAGCAGGAACTTTCGATAGCAGTGTTGTAATACACCAGCAAGATGAAACTTCACCCGAAGGAGATTTTGATCCTGCATTCTATCAACAAAGAAATTTTTCAGTTGAAGTGTATGCCCATAATACAGGATTGATATATAAAAATTTTCTGCACTGGACATGGCAACCTACGCCGCCGCCCGCCGGTTATGATGATGATAGTTATGGCATTATTTTAAACCTGATAAGAATAAAGCAGTAATAAATTATTTCTTTTTGAAGAGCGCTGCAAACATTGTATCAGCTTTGCTTTGATAACCTTTCAGCAATTCCATTTTAATTAATTCAAGGTGAAATTGATTCTTTATATAATCAACATTTTCTTCATTTTCTTTTTTAAAAACCGAACACGTTATATAAAGAAAAAGCCCATTGCTGTTTAATAATGAAACTGTGTTGCTGATAATTTTTTTCTGCAACAACACATACTCATTTAATTTTTCATTGCTAAAAGAATACAATTGTTCCGGCGTTCGGCTCCATGTTCCGCTTCCGGTACAAGGCGCATCGCAAATAACGATGTTAAAATTTGAATTTTGAATTTGAAATGATGCTTTGGTAATATCCGCAATAAAACTTTTATATTTTTTTATTCCGGCAGCAGCAAAACGTTGTTTAAGATTTTGAATGATGGATGTGCGCACATCAGAAACCGTAATATTTATTTCTTTAAATGTATCATAAGCTAAAATTGATTTTCCGCCGCTACCTGCACAACAATCCCAAACGTTTATTTGCGATTCAGAATTTTGCAATTGCGATTGAATAATGTTTAAAAACGCTTTTACTCTTTGCGATGAATAATCCTGTATCACGACTTCTTCATCAATATTAATAATTGAATTAATTGAGATTGAAGATGGCAAGGCAATACAATCTTCATCAATACTTTTAAAGCTTATTTCATGTTCCTTTAATTTAGAAATAACCTTTTCTGTACAACCTGGCCTTATTCTTAAAAAAACATCTGGCTGAATAAAAAAAGATCTTGTAAATGCTGATATATCTAAAGTATTACTTGCTTCATTAGCAAAAGGGAAAACATCATTTAAGAAACACGCATATTTCTTTTGAAGGAAAGTAATACGTTGCTCTAAAAAAATACTTTGATGCTGCAGCCATTCTTCATCATATAAAAAAAGCCATTCGTCAATAACATCATTACAAATAAAAATGGCAATTTTTAATTTTTCTTCTGTAGATATTTTAGTAAAAGATTTACCAAGCCTGTAAAAATTATAGCATATATGCGCAATAATTTTTCTGTCTTTTGAACCATGTTTTTTATGCTGCGAAAAATATTGTTTTAAAAAGTGGGAGAGTGGCATGCTTGCATCATACAACTGAATAATTTTTATTGCCGTATTAAAATAAGATTGAAAGCGCATAGTTTATTCAAAGAAAATTTTTACGCGCTCATACATTAATTTATTGCTGGGCAAAGTGTTTAAAGTAGTGCCGCCCGAAAATCTTTTTAGCCCGAATAAACCTGCAAGATTTCCTTTATTCACCGCGAGTTCAAGGTAGCCGGCAGAATTAAACCAGGCAAGCCTTTCACCTTGTTCAACCGATGCATAATTTTCGCTGATGTTTGTAATACCGCCATCATTTCGGGCGGGCAAAACAATCCTGAATTTTCTTCCTTTGCGGTGTTCTTCAAATTCAGCTTTTGTAAGATTGGTAACAACGTTTTCAAACTGGTCAATAAAGATTATCTGGCTGTCAATCCAGTCGGGGCCAACAGTTGAACGAAACGGGTATTTTTCTTCAATATCAACAATAATGTTACCTAACTTTTGCAAATCAATGCCTTTATTAGCAGCAACCAACAGGTCGGCAAATGCCTGCGTAAAATTTAATACGCCAGCGAGATCTTTTTTAATTATTTCAATGGCAATAATATTGTCTGGCTTTTCACCTGCAATCATGGTTAATATGCCATTATCAGGACAAATAATAAACTGGTCTTTATAGTTTACAAGCAACAAATGTTCAGGCGATTTTTCAAACAAATTAATTATTACGAAATGAAAAGTGCCGGCAGGATAAAATGAAAATGCATTGGTGCATACATAAGCTGCATGTAAATAATTATTGGCAATAAGCTGATGTGTTATATCAATAATAGTAACAGAAGGCAACGCCTTTATAAGCTGGCCTTTTATAGCGCCTACAACATAATCGCTTTGGCCAATATCAGTAGATAGCGTAACAACCGGCATGAATGTAAATAACAGGCATTCGTTTTATTTAACCAAAACTCCTTTCTTAAAAAAAAATTTATATATCATTTTATCAGCAAGCTCTGGCATAAAACGGTTTAATAAAATTGTTTCTTTTCCCTGCGAAGTTATAACCAGGGTGCGTTTTCTTTTTTCAATAGCTTTTAAGATAAGTGCAGCACATTCTTTAGCACTCATTAAACTATTTTCGTCAAGCGGCGTTTCGCCTTGTGGTTCAGAATTTTTATTTAAAGCTGCATTTCGGATGTTTGATTTGGTATAACCCGGACAAACCCACATGATGTTTACACCGGTTTCAAGCAGTTCCGTACGTAAAGCCTCAAGCCAGCCCTGCAACGCAAATTTTGATGCGGAGTAACCACTACGGCCGGGTAATCCGCGATAACCTGCAATTGAAGAAATGCCTGTAACCGTGCCTTTAGTTTGCATAATATAAGGCAGTGCATATTTTGTACAATACACAGCGCCCCAAAAATTAATATCCATTACACGATGTAAAGTTTCAAGATCTGTTTCACTAAATAATGCGCGCATTGAGATACCCGCATTGTTAATCAGCACATCAATAGTTCCAAAAGCGTTTACTGCTTGC
>JBDUEO010000045.1:0-11860 GCA_040002335.1 Parafilimonas sp.
AGTTTGCGTTGATATAAGTATTTACAAGTTCAGATTGTTTAGATGTTGCGTTGTATTCAGAATCAAGATAACGCGTAATTAAATTATTTGTGTGTTTATAATATAATGATGCGAGAAACATATTATTCTTTTGAAAAGTTTTGCTGTAAGAAACTTCAAATGAATTGGTGAACTCGGGCACAAGATTGGGATTACCACGCGTAATATTTAATGTATCTGTTCTGTCAGTATAAGGAATTAACTGGAAGAAATTAGGACGGTTTATTCTGCGTGAAAAATTCGCCTGTATTTCTTGTTTGCCACCTAATTTTTCGCTCAAGAAAATTGAAGGAAATAAACTGATTGGATATTTGTTACCAAAATTTTCGCCGGTAGTAACTAACTGTCCTTTATACGTGCTGCTTTCTGCACGAAGGCCAACTTCATAACCAAAGTTTTTTATAGCACTCGTAACCGTTGCGTAAGCTGCATACACATTATTTGTGTTATGGTAATCTATACTTTGCTCTGGTATTTTTATAAACTGCCCGTCAAACTGGTCATCTAATTCTGTAACGTTTGAAAGCTTGTTTGTTTGCAGTCTTAAGCCTGCTTCAAGTTTTGTGGTTTTAGTAATGGGATTAGTATAATCTGTTTGAATAGTAAAAAATTTATTATTACCGTTTGAAATTTGCTGCTGCGCTGTTGTGTTTGTATAATTATGATCTGCATCGTAATTATTATTTGTATACACAGAATTACCGTTGTTTTTGCCAGCAAAATAATTTCCATCTGCCGTCCATTGTTCGCCATCTTTCGGAAAATTATGCACGAAACTAAATTGCAAACCGTTTGCATTAAATGTTCTTGAACCATTTGTTAAGCGGTTGCTGTATAATGTTTTTGTGCCGGCATTAAAAATACTGTCGGTAGTAATATTGCTTACATCATCGGGTTTAAATTCGCCATGTACTTTTATTCCTGATAGTGAAAAAGTAGTTCTGTTTGTTACATAATAATCAATACCTAATTTTCCAAAAACAAAAGAGCCATTATTATTTGTTACACTGTTTTGATTGATGTTGGTTAATGTATCACCAAAATAACTTCTGTTTGTAAAGCCTGTTGTATGGCCTTTCCTTTGGTTAACATTTACTGCGGCGCTAAAGTTTATTTTGCCCTGGCGTGCATTAAAATTTCCACCGCCATTAATTCCACCGCGGCTATCAACACCCGCCATAAGGTTTCCGTTGTAACCGGTTTTTTTATCTTTCTTTAAAACAATATTTAAAATGCCTGCATTGCCGCCGCTTGCATCATATTTTGCAGAAGGGTTTGTAATTACTTCTACGCTTTGAATGGCATCTGCAGGAATTTGATCGAGCGTTAATGTAGTGGGCCTTCCATCAACATATATCTGCGGTGTAGCGTTTCTAACTTTTACATTTCCATCAATATCAACCTGTACAGATGGAACGTTTTTCATTACATCAACAGCCGTTCCGCCGCTGCTTACAATATTTTTATCTACGTTAAAAGTTTTTTTATCTATATCCATTTTAAGTGCAGATGCGCTCGTGGTAACGGTTACAGATTGCAGCTGGTTCACATTTCCCTGCACCCTTATGTTTCCTAAATCTTTATCTGTTTGTCCTGGCAATACAATTACGCTTTGCTGTAAATTTTTAAACCCGACTGCAGATATTCTTACGGTGAGATTTGTAAACAATGGCAGGCTTTCAAAACTAAATTCACCATTACCATTTGAGTTTACGCCTTTCAGCAAAAATTCTTTTTTCTTTTTGGTTGAAGAATCGAATTTTGATTCAAGTATTAATACAGATGCTTCGCTTACAGGCTTGTCTGCGCTATCTATAATTTTACCATATATGTGGCCAATTTGCGGTGCTTTTTGATTGCCTTTTTGCATTTGCATGCCTGTAGGAGGTTGTGCAAATACTGCAACAGACGAAAATAAAATTGCACCAACAAGAAAAATCTTTTTCATAATATTTTGTATAATCAGGATGCAAAAATATTATGCAACGCGAAGGTGTTTTTCCAAATGAGACAAGCGGATGAAAAAATGCGACGAAAGGAAACAGATGCTTTATTTTGATGTTATTATGATTATGCTACCACTACAAAACAGGTAAGTTTTGTTAATGAAATTAAAAGGCCGAAATAAATTTCAGCCTCAAAAAATTAATACTATTAAAATTGATTGCTTAATTTTTTGGCATATCAAAAACAGCTGCATCAACAGGCGCATTTATGGTAACCTTTTTTATTTTAAAGGTTAATTCATAACCTTGTGGCGTGGTAAGGTCTTCTGTAAATGCCATCATATTTCCAAAATCTGTTTTTTGATAATCAGAAAATTTTGCCGTAGTAAGTTCACCATTAATATTTATTATTCTCTGATCAAGAAAATGAGTGGCTGAATCTATATAATACGTTGTTATCACACTATCTTTTGATGTGGTTTCAATTTTATAAACAGGTTTACCATCAACTACATCCTGCCCGGAAAATTTTACTGTATAACCGTTATTGGTATAATTAAGCAGCGGGGTTGGCGTAAAAATATTATCTCTTAAACTAAGATATTGCCCCTTTGGCATTGCCGTGGCAGTTGATGCACCCATGAACGGGTTTATTACCCATCCGCCGGTATCAACAACAGATTGTGTAATATCTGATCCATTAAAACTCATTGCCATTTTATAACCTTTATTAATTAAAATATCGGTTTTGTAATCGCCTGAACTTCCCATTACATCTGCGGTTCCTTCAATATTAATAGAATTGATTTGTGTTAATTTATCGCGTCCGCCAAGTGCATTAATATAGCCGTTAATAATGCTATCTGTTTGTGTTTGGGAAAACACATTTAATGATGTAAAAATTATTGAAAATAAAATGACAATAGCTTTTATAGATTTCATGTAACAAAGTTTTGAGCAAATTTAATGTTTACCTGTTAATGCCGCAATTGCATCTTTATAATTATCGCCAACAGGTATTTCTATCTCATTAATAAACACACTATTTCTTCTTACCGAAGTAATATAATCTTTAGAAATGATAAAAGATTTTTGAACGCGCAAAAACATAGTTGCAGGCAATTGCTCTTCTAATGATTTCATTGTTATGCGCGCCACCAAAGGTTTTGATGTGCTTTTAAGATGAATTTTTAAATAATCTTTCAGGCCTTCAATCCACATAACATCTGTAAACACAACTTTTACCAAACTATAATCTGCATTTATAAAAAAATAAGGCAGTTCAGATTCAGTTTCTTTTTTTGTTTTAAGTTGGTGCAGTTCCCACGCTTTATTGCAAGCTTTAATAAACCTGTCGAGCGGTACCGGTTTTACCAAATAATCTACCACATCAAGATCGAAACCCTGCAATGCATATTTTTCATAAGCAGTTATCAATATGAACATGGGTTTTGTGGTAATGGTTTTTATAAACTGCAAACCAGTTAAACCCGGCATTTGTATATCTAAAAAAATAAGATCAATACTTTGGTTTTGAAGAATATTCATTGCTTCAATAGGATTGCTGCAAGATGCCGATAATTTTAAAAACGGAACTTTGCTTATATTATCTTCAAGCAATTCAAGCGCAAGCGGCTCATCATCTATAGCAAGGCAATTCAACATTAGTGTAAATTTATTTGAAGCGAAACGGTAAACCAGCCATCTTTTTTATTTATAAGTAAAGCATGGTTTCTGCCGTAGAGTAAATTTAGTCTTCGTTGTACATTATTTAAACCAATGCCCGAATTTTTATCTTTACTTTCATTGGTTACATCGTTATATTTATTACTAACTAAAAACTGTAAAATACCACCGTCTTCTTTTAATTCTATATTTATTTGTGCACCATTAATAATACCTGTTCCGTGTTTGAAGGCATTTTCAACAAAAGGTATTAAAAGCATTGGTTCTATTTCACTGCCATCATTTATGTTATTAAACACAGCATTTATCTGCACATTTTTTCCAAATCTCTGCTGTTGAAGATCTATATAACTTTGAATGTATTCAACTTCTTTTTCAAGCGGCACTTTTTTTTCATCTGTTTCGTACAACATGTAACGCATAAGTGATGAAAGCTTTATCAGTGAAGGCTCGAGCAGGTCAGATTTTTTTCGCGCCAGTGCCACCATATTATTTAATACATTAAACATAAAGTGAGGGCTAACCTGCGATCTTAAAAATAAAAGTTCTGATTTTAAATTTTCGGTTTCGCGCTCTCTTATAATTTTTTCGTTATGCTGCCTGTCAAGCAACATAAAATAAGCGGTGCTGCTGGCGAGAATAAAAAAATAGGGAAAGATATTGTAGGTGAAAAAATTAACTGCTTTAAAAGGTTGATCTAATATAAATAATCTGAAGTATAACCAATGTGTAAAAAATACCGTTGCCAGTGCCAGCACCTGTAATATAATAAACTGAAAAACCTTTTTACTGCGCAGTAAAAATGGCAGAAAAACATAAGCATTAATATAGAATAGAATTACCCATGCAATACTGCTTACGAAATAAAAAGTGAGAAATGCAGCATCGTCGGGCTGTGGCGCTTTATGTTCGCTTTTATACGATGTGCGCAATAAAAACGGAAGGCAAAAAAGTACGATCCAACATATAGCATGTAATAATACAATCACCCATTTTTTGCTCGTTAGGCTAAACTTCATTTCATCAAAGTACCAGAGAAATTACTTAAGAGCTGCGGAATTATGAAACATTGCGACAAAAGCAAAATTTATATAGATGAAACAATTTAAAAATCACGTCATTTGCAACAAGCTGTATTTTAAAGCAGCCGCAAACAGTTCTATCAACAGTTAGTTAAAGCATTTAAAAATTTATTTGGTTTTAGAATTTTTATGTAACATTGCAGCGGAAACAAGCACATATCCCAAGCAAAAATCAACACTCGCCTGTTTTCTCATTAACCAAAAAAATTTCTTCCAAACAATTTCAAAAAAGCGTTTTGAGAAATTAATTATTCCAAAAGGATTTAGAATTTTTTATGTACGACATTCTCCAATTGAACGACATGCTGGTTCCAGAGTTGCTCGATATTGCTGAGCACCTTAATATTACTGAAACCGGTAAACTTGATAAGCAAAGCCTTATCTATAAGATTCTTGACAATCAAGCTTTGGCGCCAGGCGCAAACAGCAGTAATGGTTCCGAAAAACCTAAGCGTAAACGAACTGTAAAAGCAAGCACTGCTAATAGTACAGAAGAAGCTGAAGTGATGACGGAAGCACCTAAAAGAGAAAAGCATTTGAAAGAGCCGAAGGCTGTTTCAAAAGATAAAGCGGAAAAGGATGAAAAGCCTAAACGTTCCCGAACAAAAGCAAAAACTGCTGATGAAGAAGGTGATGAAAATAATGAAACGCAGGATGAAGATGATATAAACTCGTCTGCAGACATTTATACAGACGATGATGAGTCGCTTACAAAAATAGGAGCGAATTTGCTTAGTTTACTGGGCGATGATGATCCTATTGTGTATCCTGATGAAGCCGATATTCCCGAGCCTGTTGTAACCAGGCAGCAATCCGGCCGCAAAGAGCCTGCATTCAATGTGGAGTTTGATGGCATTATTCAGTCAGAAGGTGTTTTAGAAATGATGCCCGATGGTTATGGATTTTTACGCAGCAGCGATTATAATTATCTTTCTTCACCAGATGATGTGTATGTTTCGCCTTCACAAATAAAATTATTTGGTTTAAAAACCGGTGACACTGTTTTTGGTGCGGTTCGCCCTCCAAAAGAAGGTGAAAAATATTTTGCTTTATTAAAAGTGGAAACCATCAATTCAAAAACCCCTGAAGAAGTTAGGGACCGCGTACCATTTGATTATTTAACGCCGCTTTTTCCTTTTGAAAAATTAAATCTTTTTACTACAGCAAGCGATTATTCAACACGTATAATTGACTTGTTTACACCAATAGGTAAAGGCCAGCGCGGATTAATTGTTTCCCAGCCAAAAACAGGTAAAACAATGTTATTGAAAGCTGTTGCCAATGCAATTGCTTCCAATCATCCTGAATGTTATTTAATGGTTGTTTTGGTAGATGAACGCCCTGAAGAAGTTACCGATATGGAACGCAGTGTAAACGCAGAAGTAATTGCTTCTACTTTTGATGAACCTGCTGAAAAACATGTAAAGGTTTCTACTATTGCTTTACAAAAAGCAAAACGTTTGGTTGAATGTGGCCATGATGTGGTGATCTTATTAGATAGCATTACACGCCTTGCTCGCGCACATAATACGGTTGCACCTTCAAGCGGTAAAGTATTAAGCGGTGGTGTTGAAGCAAATGCCATGCAGAAACCAAAACAATTTTTTGGCGCTGCAAGAAAAATAGAAAATGGTGGTTCGCTTACTATTCTTGCTACAGCTTTAATTGATACCGGAAGTAAAATGGATGAAGTGATATTTGAAGAATTTAAAGGAACCGGTAATATGGAATTGCAACTCGACAGAAGGCTTTCCAACAAACGTATTTTTCCTGCCATTGATCTGGTAACTTCATCTACAAGGCGCGATGATTTACTGCTTGACAGAGATGTACTGCAGCGCATGAATATTCTTCGTTTATATATTAATGATATGAACACAGAAGAAGCTATGACAGAATTACTAAAGCGCCTGCGCGGCACAAGAAATAACGAAGAATTTTTAGCAAGTATGAATGGATAACGTAAACTAAAAAAGTGAATAATATTTAAGCCTGCTGCGGTAACGTTAGCAGGCTTTTTAATCTCTCTGCTGCAGTTGCATCATGCGATGGAATAAAAACAATCGCATTTTTTTTCGCAAATAACCTTACTGTTTTATATGTTTCCTGCGCCAGCTTATTGCTTGCATTATTGCCCGGAAATGTGTTTTGCAAAAGCTGGTTTTGCGAATAGCAAATATCAGCCGCAAAAAATAATATGCATTCATCAGCTTTTATTAAAACAGAAGAATGATGATAAGTGTGTCCCGAAGTTTCAACCAATAAAATATCTTTTGCATCAGTTAAATAAGCAGCTTTTTTAAAAACATCAAATTGATCTTTCATTTCAATTAATTCAGGCTTAAACCATGCCGGGTATAATTTTGGAAGATCGCCAAAAGGTTTATCCCATTCATCTTGGCTAACCATAATTTTTGCGTTAGGAAAATGCTTCACGCCATCGGTGTGGTCAAAATGTAAATGCGTTAAAACAATGGCTTTTATTTTTTTTGAAGAAATATTAAGCCTTTCAAGTTGCTTATCAATTTCATCTTCTCTTTTTACTGAAAATTTAAATTGCGATGTATCGAACCAATTTGCGAAAAAGCCGCAGGATTTAAAATAATTTTTGTGCTCAACCTCAGCAATTTCCCCGGCATCAATTATTAAAACACCTTCCGGATGTTCAATTATCAATATATAAATTGGCAACCACTCTGTAAATCTTTTATCAGTTATAAAAGAAAGAAGCGCACGAAAACCTGAATGTTTATTTTCTCTGAATTTTGTTTTTACAGCAACTGCGCCTGTTGAAACAAGATGAATTTTTATTGGTTGTTGATGTAAATGCAACTGAACGGTTGTTGTTTCAAACATGCTTAAAGTTACTGCATAAAAAAAGGGAACGAAAAGTTCATTCCCTTTATAAAATTCTTTTAGAAATTTAATTAATGCGCACAGTAATTATTGAACCGTTTTTAAGCATAACAGTTAAATTATAACTTTCAGAATCACTTTTTAATTTTCCGGCTATATACATTGTTGCATCCATTTCCCGCTGAGATGTTACATCAAAACCCTTAATATTATTTGAAGAAAAAAAGCCTGAAAGCGCAGCAGCAGCATCAGCCTTGCTAATATTTTTTGTTTCAGCTTTTTGAGGAAATTTTAAATCAATAGCATTGCTGAAATAATTACTGAATTTTGAAACATTTGCTTCTTTTAAAGTATTCACAATTGCTTCGCCATTATTCTGCGCAAACATTGAAACCGAAAATAAAAGCGCAATTATGGTAAAAATTTTTTTCATTTTTTTTATATTGAATTTAAGACTAAAGATACAGCTAATTGTTTAACGGCTTTAGTTATGCAATTGTGAAATGAGCTGTAAAATTTCAAGTCAATTTAAACAGGTTGCATCAAAAATGAACTGACACAAATACGAAAACAATGTAGTTTTGCGGCATGACAAGCAAACGCGCAATTTTAATAATTATGGATGGATGGGGATTAGGAAAAGTATATTCATCCGATGCTATTCAACACGCAAAAACACCTTTTGTTAGCAGTTTATATAGCAAATATTCCAACACAACTTTAACAACATGCGGCGAAGCTGTTGGCTTGCCGGAAGGACAAATGGGCAACAGCGAAGTTGGACATCTAAATCTTGGTGCAGGCAGAGTTGTTTACCAGGAATTGCAAAGAATTAATGTTGCTGTGCGCGATGGTGAATTTCAAAAGAATGAACAATTATTAGCTGCGCTGAAATATGCAAAAAACAATAAAAAGCCTTTGCATTTAATAGGATTGGTGAGCGATGGTGGCGTGCATTCGCACATAAAACATCTTGAAGCGATTTGCGATGTATGCAAGCAGCAAAATTTAAGCGAAGTATATATTCATGCATTTACTGATGGCCGTGATACAGATCCAAAAAGCGGTTTAGGTTTTATAAAGGAGTTGCAACAAAGCATGCATAATTCTGTTGGAAAAATTGCAACCGTAAGCGGAAGGTATTATGCTATGGATCGTGATAAAAGATGGGAACGCATTAAGCTTGCTTACGATGCGCTGGTAAACGGCGAAGGCAACAAAGCAATTGATGCAGTTACAGCAATAGAACAATCATACATAGCAAATATTACAGATGAATTTATAAAGCCAACAGTTATTACAAATGAAGCTCAACAACCTGTTGCAACTATAAAAGATGGCGATGTTGTTATCTGTTTTAATTTTAGAACAGACCGTTGCCGGGAAATTACATTAGCACTTACACAACAGGCATTTCCGGAACAGCAAATGCATCCTTTAAAATTATATTATACAACCATGACGGAGTATGATAAAACGTTTAAAGATGTACATATTATTTTTGAGAACGATAATTTAAATAATACACTTGGCGAAATAGTAGAACAAAATAATAAGAAACAAATACGCATTTCAGAAACAGAAAAATATCCGCACGTAACTTTCTTTTTTAGTGGTGGAAGAGAAGCGCCTTTCAAAGGCGAAAGCAGAATTATGGCACCTTCACCAAAAGTAGCCACGTACGATTTAAAACCAGAAATGAGTGCGTATGAAGTAACAGATAAATTAATTCCTGAAATTGAAAATGAAACAGCAGATTTTATTTGCCTGAATTTTGCAAATGCTGATATGGTTGGCCATACAGGCGTTTGGGAAGCAGTAATAAAAGCTGTTGAAACAGTTGATACATGTGTTGAAAAAGTTGTTACGGCAGCACTAAATCATGGCTATACAATTTTCTTAACCGCAGATCATGGAAATGCAGATCATGAAATAAATGAAGATGGTTCGCCTAACACGCAACATTCGTTAAATCCTGTTCCGTTTTTTATAATTGATAAAGAATGGAAAGGAGAAATAAAGCCGGGCAAGCTTGGCGATATGGCGCCAACAATTCTAACATTTATGAGTTTGCCCATTCCAAAAGAAATGACCGGAAATATCCTGGCTTCCAACAAATAAATTTTTGTTATGCTAAAAAAAATATTGCTGATTTTATTGCTGATTTTTGTTGCCGTTCAATTTATCAGGCCTCAAAAAAATCTTCATCCTGGTGTGCAACCAAACGATATTTCAACTTTATATGTTGTACCCGCAGATGTTGATTCAATTTTAGTAAAAGCCTGCAAAGACTGCCACAGCAATAACACGCGTTACCCATGGTACAACAATATTCAGCCGGTTGCATGGTTTCTGGCAAATCACGTTGAAGGTGGTACGCGTTCATTTAATTTAAATGAGTTTGCAACATATCCCGTGTTCAGGCAATATGATAAAATATCAGAAATAAAAAAGCAAATTGATAAAGGTGATATGCCGCTTTCAACATACACCTTAATTCATACAGACGCAAGGCTAACAGATTCACAAAAAAATACAATTATTTCGTGGAGTGAAGGAATAAAAAAAGAAATGGAAGCAAAATATCCGAAAGATAGCCTGGAAAAGAAACGTAAATCTTAGCCATTTATACATTATTGTAACTTTTTAATAATGCAATTTGTACATTAGTTAAAAATATAATGATGGATAGAATTATATCAAACCCACAAAAAAAACAATCTTTCTCTTTTCAATATCTTCACTTGTTTCCATATACAATTGCTGCATTAATGATATGTGGCGAAGTGTACATTCTGCACCAATTTGTTGCACTAACAACAATGCTGCAGCATTAATTGTATCATTTTACTTTATTAAAATTCTGCAACGGTTACTACCAAACATGTTTGCGTAAATTTGCAAATGCTTATTTCAAAAGCGTCCTATCTTATTTCAAGCCCTTCTATTGATAAATGCCCGAAACCAGACAGGCCGGAGTATGCATTTATCGGCAGAAGTAATGTGGGCAAATCATCATTGATAAATATGATTTGCAATAATTCAAAGCTAGCTAAAACATCAAATACACCTGGCAAAACGCAACTCATCAATCATTATAATATTGAAAGCACAACAAAAAATCAGAAGAAAAAAACAAATTGGTTTTTGGTTGATTTGCCCGGTTATGGTTATGCAAAAAGAGCACAGCAACAAAGAAAAGAATGGAGCAAAATGATTGAAGATTATTTGCGTAAAAGAAACACCCTGCTGAATATTTTTATATTAATTGATGCACGTCATGAACCGCAGCAAATTGATCTTGATTTTGTAAATGATATTGGCGAATGGCAATTACCTTTTACAATTGTTTTTACAAAAGCTGATAAAGAAAAACCCGGTGCTGTTGAGCGAAACGTAAAATTATTTTTTGAAAAGATGAAAGAAAGCTGGCAATTTTTGCCCCGCTATTTTGTTAGCAGCGCCATCACTAAACAAGGCAAAGAAGAAATACTTGATCTTATTGATAATTGTAATAAAGCGTTTCAAACAAAATCAACCCTGAACGATAAATAATGAAAAAATTTATAATTATTTTATGGTGCTCGCTTTTTTTTGGTTCTTGTTTGCACAGAGAAAGTAATGAACCTTATCTCGAAAATGATTTTAAACAGTACACTGGTATCGACAGTGGGTATAAAATAAATAAAACTATTTTAAAAGCTAATCAAGCATGTCTGTATATAACACTTATAGAAGCAGAAGAAATAAAATTAAAAAATAGATTTACATTTTTAGATTGGGATGATTTTCTTCTTAAGAAATATCATAGTGGAAGAATACCATTTGAATTATATGATTTCGACAAGAGAAATTATAACTATGTTTATTATATCGCTGATGGAAATGCACCATTTGAGTATTTCATTATTTGTTTATCAAAACAAAAAAATGAAATAATATATTGCGAGAATTTTCGGGAATCTCCCCTTACCTTATTTTAATTGAATTATTTCCTAACCCTTCTCTACGATAGGAAAAGAGCTGGAATAAGATCATTTTGTATCCTCTTATACACCTTACCTTCTTCATTACAAAAACTTACTTTTCCCATTCCATGAATGCCTTTCGTTGAATCGCCATCTACGCCTACAATATCAACCTATTTGCCTTTTTCAATTGAACCTGAACATTTCCTTATAAGTCGTTTTTTGTTGTGATGTGAATGTAATAACAGAATCATAAACCTGTAGCTTCTTCTCAAACAAAACA
>JBDUEO010000046.1:0-11847 GCA_040002335.1 Parafilimonas sp.
GATAAAAACATTCCGCGCTTATTTGAAAAAGAGGCGATACACCAAAGCGATTTCCGCATAAAAACTATTGCCGATATTACAGATGATGCAGGTGGAAGTGTTCCTGTAAACTTTGGCGATTGCAGCATGACCGATCCCGTTTATGGTGTTGATAAAACAACATTTGAAAAAACAAAACCTTATTTACCAACAAGTATTGATGTGATGGCAGTGGGTAATTTGCCAAATGAATTACCAAGAGATGCAAGCCGTTTTTTTGGCGAGCAATTAATAAAACATGTGCTGGCAGATTATATAAAAGGCAGCACCATTATAAAAAATGCAACCATATTAAATGCCGGAAAACTTACCGCTAATTTTGAATACCTAAACGATTATGCTTACTAGATTTTTTTTCGGTTAAGTATTTTTTGATTGCTTAATACGTATGTAGGATTCTTTTTTTTTATTAAGAATTTTTTGGGTTACCAGCTTTAGTTCTTGTGGCATCGCCCCTGGAGCTTGTCCTCAACTTGATTGGGGATCGCAACACTTTTACTACATATTTTTATGGCGGCATTATTTGTAAACGTCAATGTATTGTAACAAATTTTCATGGCAAGAGATTTACGTTTAAATAATTTGTTCATCTTAATTTCGGGCAAAAGCCGCAATGAAATGAAATTAAAAAAACCTTCCGCTTTTTATTCCTGCATCATCGCTTGTTTAATTTTTTATACATCCTGCAGCAGCCAGAATGAATATACGTCGCCAAAAGGATACGATCTTGAACATCCTGTAACCATTAACCTTGAATCAAAACTTGAAGAAATATCAGGCATAAATTACTATGCAAAAGATACAAGTGTTTTTGCCATTAGTGACGCAACCGGTTCTTTATATAAAATTTTTCCTTATAAAAATGCAATGGTTCAAAAATGGAAGTTTGGAAAAAACCAGGATTATGAAGACCTGCAGTTATACAATAACATCTTTTATATTTTATCAAGCAGCGGCAATATTGTACGTGTAAAATTTATTACACCAGATTCGTTGCAAACTTCTGAATACAATTTTCCTGAACAAAAAGTAGAGTTTGAAACTTTATATTTTGATTCATCTTTAAATCAACTTATACTTATTTGTAAAGATTGTAAAGAAGATAAAAAGAAAGAAGTAAGCACGTTTGCTTTTGATATTGCAATGCAAAAATATACAGCCGGCCCTTATAAAATTGATGCAGATAAAATAGCCGCATTGCTGCATCAGGATAAAATAAAGTTCAAACCTTCTGCGGCAGCAATAAATCCGTTAACACATGAACTGTATATTTTAGCCTCAGTAAATAAAGCGCTTGTTGTTGCTGATAAAAATGGCAATGCGAAAAATGTTTACCTGTTAAATCCTTCAATATATAAACAACCTGAAGGCATAACATTTACGCCAAAAGGAGATTTATTAATTTCAAATGAATCGGCCAAACAAGGCGCAGCAAACATTTTAATTATAAAATATAAAAGAAATCATACTTGAAAATTTTTACCAATAATTACTGTTAGTAAATTTTTATTGTAAACGTTGTGCAGAATGCGCGTATTATTTCATACATAAAATTTAATATAACACTCTAACTTAGGCGTATGGATAATAATCTTATTTACAAACAGGTTGAAACTTATGTTGAACATTTGTTTGAAAAAAATTATAATGAAAAATTATTGTATCATAACCTTGAGCATACAAAAAATGTTGTTGAAAGGTCAAAAGAAATTGCTGCACATTATACTATAACAGAAAGGCAAATGCTGGTATTGAATATAGCTGCATGGTTTCATGATACAGGCCAGCTTTTTACAAAAGGCTTAAAAGGCCACGAAGGAAAGGGCGTTGAACTAATGAAAAAATTCATGCATGAAACTAATACAGATGCCGAAGTAGTTTGTGAAATAGAAGATTGCATTATGGCTACAAAAGTGCCAACAAACCCAGCTACTTTAATACAGGAAATTATTTGTGATGCAGATACCTATCACTTTGGCACGAAAGAATTTAAAGACACCAATAAAAGAATGCGTGAAGAATTTAGTTTACGCGAAAAACATGTAGAGAAAGAAAAGTGGAATCAAGGCACGCTTGAAATGCTGCGCAATCACCATTTCTATACAAACTATTGCAAAGATTTACTTGATGATACAAAGAACGCAAACATTCAACAACTGAAAAAGAAATTAAAAAATTGTAAGCAGGATGATGAAGCATTGCAAATTGATTCTGCAAATTCACTTACCACAAAAGGCATTCAAACAATGCTTCGCTTAACTTCTGAAAATCATCTTAAGCTAAGCGATATGGCAGATCATAAAGCCAATATTTTAATTTCTGTAAACTCAATCATCATATCGGTGATTTTGGGCGTACTGGTAAGAAAACTTGATGATGATGCGTATTTAACTATCCCAACAATTATAATTCTTTTGGTTGCTGTAACAACAATTGTAATTGCTATTCTTGCAACAATGCCTAAAGTGAGAAGTGGCACTTTCAGCGATCAGGATGTACTGAATAAAAAAACCAACCTGCTTTTTTTTGGCAACTTTTATAAATCATCATTTGATCAATATGATAAAGCTATGCGCACCATGATGCACGATACAGATTATTTATATGGCTCGCTTATAAAAGATATTTATAACCTTGGTGTTGTACTTGGACGCAAATACAAATTAATAAGATTAGCGTATTATATTTTTATGGTTGGAATAGTTGTGTCTGTTGTTGCTTTTGGTGTTGCTATTGTTATTATGTATCACATTTCTCATCACGGCGTTGTCTCTTCACCGGCTTCTCCATTTCCTTTATAACAAAAGGCTGAATAGTTAGATTAATAATATGAAGATGAAGCTGCGAAAAAGTTTTTTTAACCGAACATCTGTAAGAAGATTGCGCCTTCGCACTGTAACTTTTATCGCCTTACTATGGACTTTTATTGATGTTATTGTTGTGTTACTTTATCATTCACTTCCTTCAACCAATAAAATAAATGCATTAATATTAAGAGAGATTATCGTTTTTATAAGCAGCGTTATAATGGGTTATTTACTTGTTGTTGAATTAAGAAAACTGTTAAGAAATTTCAACCTGCTTACTGCATTTGTTTTAAAAAGCCTGGTACTTATTGTTGCAGCAATTTTAATAAATCTTTTTATATATGCTATAAATTCTTTTTCAATTTTAGGTGTTACTGTGGCAGAATCTTTTCACCATTTTTATATTGATGTTTCAGATACAAACAAATTTTTGCAAAGGCTGCTTTACTGGCTTGTACTTTTCATGATAACACAATTATTTATTGAACTGAACGAAAAATATTCACCCGGCGTTTTTATGGATATTCTGCTGGGCAGGTACAGGAATCCAAAAATTGAACAACGCATCGTAATGTTTATTGATTTAAAAGATTCAACGCCAATTGCAGAAAAACTTGGCAGCCAGTTATACTTTAAATTTATAAGTGAATTCATTTATTATATTTCCAATGCGTTAATTGAATACAATGGAAAAATTTATCAGTATGTGGGTGATGAAATAGTAGTTTCCTGGTTGCAGAAAAAGAATAATATAGAAAAGAGTATGCTTGCTTTGCGTAAAGCAAGAAAAAATTTAACCAGGCAGAATAACCTTTTTATATCACGTTATGGGATAGTGCCAGAGTTTAGGGTTGGTGTGCATATTGGAGAAGTAACGGTTGGCGAAATTGGCGTAATAAAAAAAGATATCGCCATGAGCGGAGATGTAATGAATACGGCTGCACGCATAAGAGGTTATTGCTGCGAATTAAATAAAAAAGTTATAGTGTCTGTTGATTTTATTAATAAAATAAATAAGGAAGAATGGCAGGCACAAAGCCTGGGAATGATTGAGCTAAAAGGTAAGGCCAAGCATATTGAACTTTTTAGTTTGGATGTGTAATCAACAGCAATTGTTTAAACAATATTCACTTCTCTTTCCAGGATAATTTTAAATTTTTCTTGTACGCTTTCTATAATTTTTTCTGATAAATTATAAATTTCTTTTCCGCTGGCATTGCCATAATTTACCAACACTAACGGTTGATTTATATGTACGCCCGCATCATCTTTTCTATAACCTTTCCATCCGCACTGCTCAATTAACCACGCTGCAGGAATTTTTACATTATTTTCATCAACCGTATAATGGGGCATATTTGTATATGCCTTTTCGAGTGAATTAAAATCTGAAATTGTTATAGTTGGGTTTTTAAAAAAACTACCCGCATTTCCAATATTAGCGGGATCTGGAAGTTTACTGCTTCTGATGTTTATAACTGCTTGTGAAATTGCTTGTATAGATGCATGCTTGACTTTCATTTTTTCAAGTTCCTGCTCAATGGCGCCATACGATGTATTGTAAACAGGAAATTTATTTAATCTGAAAATAACATTTAGTATTACAAATTCATCTTTATATTCTTTTTTGAAAATGCTTTCGCGATAACCAAACGCACAATCGTTCGCGCTGAATGTATGTATGGTTTCATCGGCTTTGTTTAAAGCATCAAGGCTTTCAAATACATCTTTAAGTTCGACGCCATATGCGCCTATATTTTGCATCGGCGACGCGCCAACATTGCCAGGTATCAAACTTAAATTTTCTAATCCGGCATAATTATGCTGAATGCAGTGCAATACAAACTGGTGCCAGTTTTCACCGGCTGCTGCCTTTACATAAAAATGATGTTGGTCTTCTTTTATTAATTCTATTCCTTTTAATTCATTTTTTAAAACAAGCCCGTTAACATTTTTTGTAAAAAGTATGTTACTTCCTCCACCAAGAATTAAGGTATTTTTTTTTGTGTACGATTTGGAATGCGACAGTTCTTTTAAATCATCAACTGTATTAAAAACTGCAAAAAATTTTGCAGTGGCATTAATGCCAAATGTGTTGTATTGTTTAAGAGAAAAATTAGTAAGAATATTCAATATAATAATTTTTGAGTTTTAAAAGAGCTTTAGCAAAGCTGCACATTTAATGATAGTAAATAAAAAAGTTTAGTGATTTTTCACTAAACTTTTTTAATAAAACAAATGTTTCAACGTATAAAAAGATTCAATTTATCTTGTTACCTGGAATTTACCTGTTTCTATAATTTTTCCTGTTTTGTCCTGCAACTGATAAATATAAATGCCGCGATAAAAGTCGTTGGTAAAAGTTAAGATTGCTTTACCAGAAGTAACGCTAACCTCGTACATTTTTTTACCTGTAAAACTATAAACCTGAAGCATATAGTTTTTAGAAACATAATCTGCAGGAAAATCAAAATTTACAAAAGAAACAGCCGGGTTTGGATAACACTTAATTGTTTTGGCCTGTATGGTGCCACCATTTGCAGCGTTAGCCAGATCAGGATGTATAAATGCTGAAGAGAAGACAATTACTATAACAAGTAAAGCCCTTGATAAAAAAGTAAAAAATTTTAAAGTAGAAGTTTTATTCATATACTATAAGTTATAAAATTAGAATTAATAATCAGTTTGACCAAATACTCCGTTTTATTTACATGCGTTTCAAAATTTTTACAATTCATTAAGCTTTACTATTTATCGTTTGTTATAAATATTAGTCAACTAAAATGACAAACAATTTCTTAAACATGCGTGCTAAAATTTTGGACACAGAACAGCATTTTTAGTGCTGTTCCCTCTGTCAAGAAATCCTGCATACGTAACTGACAATTCAAACCCGCCCCGATATTCGCTCGCTGTTTTTAAAGCAGAAATATTAACATCGTAACTAAATGCTACAGCAAAAGGTTTGTAATCAAGTTCCACTACCGGAATAAATGCATCTTTCCAACGCAGGTAACCGCCAAATTGAATTGTGTACAAAGGATCTGTATAATCGTCTCCAAACTTTCTGGCATAAGTCATGCCGCCAATTGCATCAGTATAATCGCCTTGTTTTGAAAAATCGCTTTGAATAGTTATAGATGAAACATCATCTACAGAAAGATGAACGCCGCCGGAAAATACCAGCTTTGGATTTAATTCAACCGGCGGATTTTGATAAAAAGAATTTTTAGGACGGTTAAAATGATGATAAGCAACACCAACAAAATAGTAATCGGTTTCGCTGCCGGCTATTGATGAATTAAAAGATAAACCTGCGCTTCCATCCCAATAATGATAACTGAATTTTGTAAGTGTTTCGCCATCGCTTAAAGATGGGTTATAACCGCTTCCATCATATTGATTATTCGTAGTGATTTTACTTCGGTCGATACGGCGCTGAACATATCCGCCCATTAATCCAAAAGATAAATACTTTGTTTTTTGATCGTTAAGCGATTTATGATAGTTTATTGCCGGATAAATATTTGATGTAGTAAAATTGGTAATGCCTGCGCGATCGTATAAAATTTGGAAACCGGTTGTTATAAAATCGTTGCCTCTGCCAACAGGATTTTTATATTCAAAATTTATTGAACCCGTTTGATAAGGCGTGGTTACGCTTTGCCATTGATTGCGATAAACCATTTGTAGCCTTACATCGCCATCAAAAATTCCTGCAAGCGAAGGATTGCGCAATAAAGGCGCTTCAAAAAATTGCGAGAAGTGCGGATCTTGCGCATAAGTTTTAAACACGCCGCCGCAAAGCAGTAATACAATTACAAGTACATAGTTTTTCATGCCCGGACTGTTTGGATATTGAAAAGTAAAGTTAGGCATAACTTAAAATTAAAATGTGAGTAATCGGCTTTTTCGATGCTCAATGAAGCAATGTTACATTAGCTTTTGTAACTATCAATATTATAATGCTTGTTGAAAATTGTTAGGCTACAGGTACAGATAAAAAATCTTTTAAATACTTTGATAATGAGAACGTATATCAATTAAAAAGATTTTAGTCCACTAAAGTTTTTTTTAATCTTATCATGAATTTCCTTAATTATTACAGCAAAAGTTATAAACTATCGCACCAAAGTAACGTTACCTTTAAATGGTATAATAATATTGTTCTCGCATTCAACTTCCATTATATACACATATACATCAGATGGTAAAGGCTTGCCATTAAATGATCCGTTCCATCCATCGTTTGCATTGTTTGGAACGGTATTAAAACGCTCAAAAACAATTTGCCCCCAGCGGTTAAATACCCTGAACGATTTTATATTAAATAATCCTTTACCTCTTGGAAAAAACACATCGTTCATTCCATCCTTATTGGGAGAAAAAGTGTTAGGTATAAACACATTAGTGCTGCCGCAAACTACTCTTATCGTTATTTGGTCGCGGCTAACACAGGAACCGCCGTTAGATGCAATACATGAATAAGTAGTTGTTTGAATTGGCGATGCAACAGGATCAGCTTCAACAGTGCTGCTTAAACCTTGCGGCGGCGACCATCGCCATGTAGTTACATCAGCAGAACTGCTTACATTCAACCTTACTGAAGAGCCAATATTTAAAACAATTTCATCTTGTGCAATATTTACCTGCGGCTTTGGAAATGTTTTTACAAAAAGATAGCCCGTATCTGCAAAACAATTTTTGGCAGTATAGCCGATAACTTTATAGGTGATAGCCGTATCTGTTGTTGCGGTAAAAACCGGCCTTGCAGATGTGCTGTTATCAAGATAAGCCGATGGAAACCATTGATATGTTTCTGCGCCGGCTGCATACAACTGCGCAGTTTCGCCAATGCAGAGTGTATCGTCTCCAAAAACACTTATTTTATCTGGCTTAATTACATTGATGTTTACTGAATCGCTTGCACTACATCCAAAAATATTTTTACCAGTTACGGTATAAGTTGATAAAACAGTTGGTTGTATAGTTGGCGAGCTGCAATTGTTGCAACTTAATCCGGTGCCGGCCCATGTGTATGTTTGGGCGCCGCTTGCATTTAATACGTAATCGCTGTTTTGGCAAACCACAGTATCTTCTCCGGCATTTATTTTTGGCGACGCGTTTACAACTATTTGTTTTTTTGTTGTGTCTGAACATCCGCCTGAATTAATTCCTACCAGGTTCATATTATAATTGCCGCTGTTATTATATGTATTAGAAACATTTTGACCTGTTGATGTATTGCCATCTCCAAAATTCCAGCTCCATTGTATGGTGCTGTCGTTGGTGGATGTTTTTCCTTTAAATTCCGCAACCGAGTTAGAACATAAAGATGAGTCACCTGTTATTGCTATCTGCGGTTTTGGTAAAACCTGTACGCCTGCCGGAATATAAAAAGTATCAAGACAACCAATCCTGGTTTCTGCAATAAGGTAAGCATTATAGTTGCCCGGAGACTGGTAAGCATGGGTAACAGAACGTGCGTCTGTTAAGTTGTTATCTCCAAAATACCAGTAGTGGTGTATAATGGCATCTTCAGAAGTTGAAATATCATTAAACTGAACAGGGCTAAGGCTGCATGCCGGGTTGCCTACAAGATTTGCGTTTGCTTTTACATCATAAATCTTTATCGTATCATCTCCTTTAATAGAAACTTTACAGCCTGCGGCATCCTGCAAAATTAATTTAGGTAAATAATGTCCCGGCTGGTAAGTATAAGCAATTTTATTTTCAGTGATGGAAACCGTATTGCCATCACTAAAATCCCATGTATATACGACTGTATTTTTTGCGGAGGCTGAAAATTGTGTTGAATCAGGATAACAAACTGGCGTTGCTTTATAATTCATTGTTCCCGTTGGTCCCTTAATGGTTATATTTTTTATTACGGCGGTATCGGCACAACTGCCATAACCATTTACAATAAGTTTAACCGGGTAAATGCCGGGATAGGTATAAATATGTATTGGCGATACAATTACAGATGGACTGCCATCGCCAAAGCTCCATGAAGCCGAAGCATAGTTTGTTGACTGATTAGTAAAATTAACTTCTAAAGGCGGGCATGTTGAAACAGAATCACTCATGATAAATTTTGCAACGGGTGCAGAAACGATAAGCTTAGGCAAATTAAAACTGTCTTTACAACCATTAACATCAGTTACTAATAAACCGGGGTTAAATGTGCCGCTGATTTTATACGTATGAGATGGATTTTGCAAATTGCTTTGCGAGCCATCTCCATACATCCACAAATAGTTTAAGTTATCGCCGGTTGAAGTATTTTGAAAAGATACCTGCTTGCCCGGGCAGGCAATGGAATCGGATATTACATACGCTGCATAAGGGTGGGTTATTGATACATACTTATATCTTATAACCGTGTCTGTACAACCATAGCTGTCTGTTACACTTAAACGGATAGAATATTTTCCGGTATCATGATAGGTATGCGAATAGGTTGTGGGTATGCTATAATTATAATTGGTAGTATCACCAAAATTCCATGACCATTTTACAATATTGTGTATGCCGTCAGATGAAGATCTGTCAATAAAAACTACACTGCTGTTTTCGCAGGCACCAGGCGTAGCTGTTAACAAACTTGCCAACGGCCCATATACGGTTATAGAATCTTTTGTTTCATACACTGCCTGGCAATTATTCTTATCCGTCATGGTAGCGCGTACTTTAAATTTACCATTAACTATATATGCGTGGTTTGCTTTAGTTGCTCCGTTTACGGTAATAATTGTACCATCGCCAAAATCCCATTTTGTATTTTTTATATTGTCTGTATTAATTCCGTTTATATCTGCATTTATATTATTGCCTCTGCAATAAACCGTATCTGTAAGAGAAATAGTTCCTACTTCATTAATAACCCTTACGTTTTGCGAAATAGTATCGTGGCAGGTTTTGTTGGTTGTATATAAAGTAACCGTATAGTTATTGGGAACTGAATAAACGTGTGTTGGATTTTTGGTGGTATCCGTTTGGCCATCGCCAAAATTCCATGTACGTTTGGCATCTTCTATAGAATTGTCTCCAAAATCTACACTTTGCTTATCATCACAATTCGTAGTAAATTTCATATTGGCAATTGGCGGCATTACATAAATAGCAGAATCTTTTTTTAATGTATCGGGACAACCATAATTATATGCCACAAGGGTTACCGGCCTGTATCCGGTATCAACCGGGTTCTTGGAATAAAACTCCCCGGCTGCTGAATCTGAAAGTATGTTTCCGTCCCAGCTTAAAAAAGTTATAGGCCCGTTGGTTGATGTGTTAACGAACTCTCCCAATTCACTTGCACATATAGAATCTTTTTTTGTAGTAAAACTTGCAACAGGCTTATGACCTGCAAGCACTGCATTTTTTAGCGTAAAGCTATCGGTACAACCATCTTCTGTTACAACAGATACTTTTATATTAAAGAAGCCATCTTTTGTATAAGTATGTGTTGGTAAGGCGTCGGTTGAAGTAGCGCCATCACCAAAATTCCATGAGTAGCTTTTTATTGTATAGTTTGAATTTAATACAACTGAAGGTTTTTCAATAAGCGGAACGCAACCACTGTCTGGCAAATTTTTAAGGCCGGTAATTTTTACAGGCTGAATAACTATGTATTTCTGTTTTTCAAAAACGGCCTGGCAGCCATTTGAATTTGTAGCAGTAAGTATTACATTAAAATTGCCTTGCTGCGTATAAGTATGGGCAGGATTTTCTGATGAAGATGTAGCGCCATCGCCAAAATCCCACATATAACCTGTAGCAGCGCCGGTAGTTGTATTTTTAAAATTCACAGTTAACGGAGCAGAGCATTTTGAAGTATCGTCGGCAGTAAAAGAAGCGGTTGGCCCTGTTGCAATAGTTACAGTGTTTGTAACAGAATCAGAACAACCTGTAGAAAAATTATTAACCAGCTTTACTGAATATGTTCCTGTTTTAGTAAACGCTTTGTCAGGATTTAATTCTGAAGAACTAGTCCCATCTCCAAAATACCAGGTGCTGGAAATAGGAGAAGGAGATGAAGTATTTGTAAAATGAATTGATTGGTTTAAACATGTTGCAGAAGTATGAGAAAAACCAGATACAGGAATATGAACATCTACCGGCATGCTTGCAGTATCTGAACATCCTCCGGAAGACTGCACCGTAAGTAAAACATTATAACTTCCTGAGGAAGTGTAATTATGTAATGGTGAGGCAGTGCTGCTTTTTTGTCCATCTCCAAAATCCCAGTTATATATTAATGTTCCGGAACCATTGCTCGCATTTTTAAATGTTGCCGTGGCAGGTGTTTTACAAATATCAAGAGAAGTAAGGCTAAAGCCTGCATTTACACCATCACTAATTTGTATAAGATCGCTTTTGGTAAGTGCATTATAACAGCCAAAACTATTGGTAACTTTTAGTGTAATATCAAAAGTGCCGGCTGAAGTATATGTATGGTTAACATTTACCGTAGTATCAATATTGCCATCTCCAAGATCCCACAAATAATTTAAAATTGTTCCCGAGCCTGCTTTGCTGTTATTGGTAAATTTTACATCAAGCGGAAAACAGCCTTGTGTTGCTGAAGTGGTAAAAGCAATCTGCGGATTTGCATAAACAGTTATATAAGAAGTTTTAATTAATGAATCCTGGCCGGAAGTGTTTTTGATGGTAAGTTTTACGGTGTAAGAGCCTGCATCAAAATAAGTGGTAACAGGATTTTGATTAGAGGCTATAGTGCCATTTCCTAAAGTCCACGACCAGTTGGTGGGAGCGCCGGTTGAATTATCTTCAAAAGCAACAATTAATGGTGTACATCCGGATTGGACATTTGACGAAAAGTCTGCCTTTAATTGCGAGAATGAATTATTACAGGCAAATAAAAACATTAAGATAAATAAACCCGAACACCCAACTGTGCGGTTGGTTTTCATAGATATTGTTTTTCAAATTAGGAATGGACTTTTGTTCCTTTCGGAAAAAGATGAAATTACTGAGT
>JBDUEO010000047.1:0-11813 GCA_040002335.1 Parafilimonas sp.
AACATCAAATAAGAATTTTTTTAAAGCGCAGGTATTAAATACCTGCGCTTTTTTGTTTTCAACTTTATAAGAAAGAAAAACAATACTTTAATATTAATCGCTCTTTTAAATTACTCCTTTTCGGGCTGGGGTTAAATTATTTACTTTGCAATTATGCAAACAGATTTTCTTGTAATTGGTTCTGGTGTAGCGGGTTTAACCTACGCTATAAAAACAGCAAAAACTTTTCCTGAAAAAAAGATTATCGTTATTACAAAAACAACCGCAGATGAAACCAATACAAAATATGCGCAAGGTGGTGTTGCCGGTGTTTGGGATGCAAACGACAGTTTTGAAAAACATATTGAAGACACATTAATTGCAGGAGATGGTTTATGCAATGAAGAAATTGTAGATATTGTTGTACATGAAGGCCCGGAACGTATAAGAGAGATAATTAATTATGGTGCCGAGTTTGACAAAGATGAAACCGGCGAATATGATTTAGGAAGGGAAGGTGGGCATAGCGAGAACAGGATACTTCATTACAAAGATGTTACGGGAAGAGAAATTGAGCGTGCGTTATTATCAGAAATAAAAAAATTTTCCAATATTCAATTTATCAATTATTGTTTTGTAGTTGATATTATCACGCAACATCATCTTGGATTTCTTGTTACAAAATCGGCAACAAATATTACATGCTATGGCGTGTATGTTTTAAACATCAACAACAATCATATTGAAAAAATTTTATCACCTATAACAGTTTTGGCAACCGGCGGTTGTGGCCAGGTATATCGTACTACCACTAATCCGCGCATTGCAACCGGCGATGGTATTGCAATGGTATACCGTGCAAAAGGCAAAGTAGAAAACATGGAATTTATACAATTTCATCCTACGGCTTTGTTTGAGCCGGGCGTTTCTCCATCGTTTTTAATTACAGAAGCTGTACGTGGAGATGGTGGCATTCTTCGTAACAAACATGAAGAAGCTTTCATGGAACGGTATGATGAAAGAAGAGACCTTGCACCACGCGATATTGTTGCAAGAGCAATTGATAATGAGATGAAAATAACGGGAACAGAACACGTATATCTTGATTGCAGGCACATGGATATGGAAAAATTCGTTCATCATTTTCCAAATATTTATGAAAAATGTTTAAGCATTGGTATTGATGTTTCTAAGCAAATGATTCCTGTTGCACCGGCTGCCCATTACAGTTGCGGCGGTATTAAAACAGATGAATGGTCACGCACTTCAATAATAAATTTATATGCCTGCGGCGAATGTGCCAGTACCGGTTTGCATGGCGCAAACCGTTTAGCGAGTAACAGCCTTTTGGAAGCAATGGTTTTTGCGCATCGTGCCTATTTAAACACAGTTGAAAAAATGAATGCTTTTATGGAAAAAGATCTGGCCGTTGTGCCCGACTGGAATGCGCTTGGCACTTCTGAACCAAAAGAAATGATTCTTATTACGCAAAGCCTAAAAGAGCTTCAACAAATAATGAGTGATTATGTTGGAATTGTACGCAATGATGTGCGTTTACAACGTGCCATGAAACGTTTGGATCTCTTGTTTGAAGAAACAGAAACACTCTATAAATCAACAAAAGTTTCTCCGCAATTATGCGAGCTCAGAAATCTTATTACCGTTGGATATCTTATTGTAAAAAGTGCAGAATTTAGAAAGGAAAGCCGCGGTTTGCATTATAATACAGATCATCCGTATAAAAGCGATCTTGTTCAGAATATTATTTTATAAAATTATTTTTACTGCTTATCCTTTTATCAATGTATTATTTTCTGTATGGTTTTTTATATCTCTTTTCTTTATTGCCTTTTTGGATTATATACTGCATAAGCGATTTGGCTTATGTACTTATTTATTATATTATCGGTTACAGGAAAGATATTGTGATGTCAAATCTTTCTATTGCTTTTCCTGAAAAATCCGTTGAAGAAAAAAAAGCTATTGCCAAAAAATTTTATAAAAACTTCACCGATAATTTTATTGAAACAATTAAGCTGTTTAGCATCTCAAAAAAGCAATTGCAAAAAAGGCTTGTTGGCAATTTTGAAATGGTGAATAATCAATATGCAAGTGGCAAAAATGTTCAATTTTTTCTGGGGCATTTTTTTAACTGGGAATACGCAAATCTTTCTTTGAGCCTTAGTTCCGAATACCCGGTATTGGTGGTGTATATGCCATTAAAAAATAAAGCCATGAATAAAATTTTTTATGATTTAAGAAGCCGCTTTAATGCAAAAATGATTGCTGCTACAAACTATCTGCGTGAGTTTAGGCCATACAGCAAAGAAAGATTTGCTATTGTATTTGTAAGCGATCAAAATGCTGGTGATACAAGAACGGCCTATTGGTTGCCATTCTTTAATAGACTTGCGCCTTTTGTAACTGGCCCTGAAAAAAGCGCACGCTTAACTAATACGGTCAACTTCTATACGCAATTTAAAAAAATAAAACGTGGGTATTATGAAGTTAAATTTTATGAATTGAATACTGATGCTGAAAATTTAAAAGAAGGAGAATTAACCAAGCGTATGATAGAGCTACTTGAAAAGAATATAAAAGAACAACCTGAAATTTATTTGTGGACGCACAGAAGATGGAAGCATGAACACGATCCATCAAAGCATCGTGCATTATGATGCAAAAAATAAACAGCCATCACCATAACTTAAAAAACGAAAATTATTTTCCAACGCATAGTTGTACACTTTTTTCCAGTCATTACCAATAACAGCAGCAACCAATAAAAGCAATGTAGATTTGGGCTGATGAAAATTTGTTATTAATGCGTCCGCAATTTTTAAAGAATATGGCGGCGCAATTAATATTTGTGTTTTAGCAATAAGTTTTGTTTGATGATTTTCTTTCATCCAATTAATTAAACCTTGTAATGATTCAGTTACAGTAATATTTTCATCAATCAATTCATAAGCATCCCATTGTAACACGTTTATTTCTTCAATCATAATTTTCTGTTGACTGTTGATGGTTGACTGTTGAATTATTTTCACTCCCATCCAATACAAAGTTTCCAGTGTGCGCAGGGTAGTAGTACCAACTGCAATTATTCCTTGCCTGCCGGCAGGCAGGTTTTTGTTTGCGGTATGTATAATTTTTTCAAGCAGTTCAATACTTACTTCAAAAAATTCTGTATGCATTTCATGCGTTTCAATCGTTGGTGTTTTAACCGGCTTAAATGTTCCCGCACCAACATGCAGCGTTACATAATCTTTTATAATATTTTTTGCTGATAATTTCTTAAACAATTCATTAGTAAAATGTAAGCCTGCAGTTGGTGCAGCAACTGATCCATCATGTTTCGCAAAGATAGTTTGATAGCGTTCTGCATCTTCCTTTTCTGCATTGCGATTCATATATGGCGGTAAAGGAATTACGCCGGCAAAATGCAAAACTTCAGCAAAGCTTAATGTATCATCATTCCAAAAAAATTCGATGATGAAATAATCGCGGTGCCGCATTATTTTTTTTGCAGTAAGCTCAAAGGTTATTGGTGCAGCAGAAACCTTTTGTATCAGAGTTTCTTCTTTCCATTTCTTAGCATTACCAACCAAACATTTCCATAAAACTTTTTTAGTTTTAAGCATTGCTGTTGTTATGTCTGCATATTCATCTGCGGATTCAAGGCAAAAAATTTCTATGGTTGTGCCGGTTGATTTTGTAAAAAATAATCTCGCTTCAATAACTTTTGTATTATTAAAAATAACAAGTGAATTTTCGGGTAAATGTTCATCAAGATTTAAATAAACGTCTTCTTCAATAGCGCCATTTTTATAAATCAGCAACTTGCTTTCATCTCTTTTTTGTAATGGATATTTTGCAATTTTTTCATTAGGCAAATCATAATTAAAATCTTGTATCGGTATTTGTTTTGGAGACATAATAAAATCTTCATTCACATGTTATGCACGCTATATGCACATAAGTTTAAAAAAATCTTATAAATAACTTCTGAAATCCTTTGTGCTATTGAGTTTTAGCCAGTTCATGGGTTGTGGATAAATAGAAATATACACTTTTTGATTAAAAAGTGGTAAAAAGTGTTATTTTGTGTCTTTATTTATAAATTCGTTTTTAATTTATTTAAATGTCTGGTTTTCTTGGTGAATATGAAGCAACAATTGATGCGAAGGGCCGCTTTCTTCTTCCGGGGAATTTAAAAAAACAAATGCCCGAAGAAACCAGCACCATCGTAATCAGCCGTGGTTTTGAAAAATGCCTGTTGCTATATCCGCTAAAAACCTGGGAAATCATTGAAGAAAAAATTAAAAAATTAAACGAATTCAATCCGAAGGTAAGCCAATTCAGAACATTGTTTGTTGGCGGCGCCAGTTATGTTGATTTAGATACCGCAGGAAGAATTTTGTTACCGCCATCGTTACGTGAATATGCGGGATTGGGTAAAGATATTTTGCTTGCTTCTGATATTGATAAAATAAAAATTTGGGATACGGGTAAGTACAAAAAGCTCTTTGAAGAATTTTCATCTGACGCGTTTGCAAACCTTGCTGCTGAAGTAACGGCGGGTTTAAATTTCTAAAACAGTTGTATGCCGCATGAATCATCTTATCATGTTCCTGTTTTATACAACGAAGTTATAGAAGCATTAAACATTAAGCCAAATGGTGTGTATGTTGATTGCACTTTTGGCGGTGGTAGCCATGCAAAAGGCATTCTTGAAAAATTGAATGCTGATGGAAGATTAATTGCTTTCGATCAGGATGCTGATGCACAAAAAAATATACTGAACGAGGAACGATTGATTTTTGTGCCGCACAATTTTCGCCATTTGCAGCGATTTCTAAAGCTGCATAAATATGAAAAGATAAATGGTGTACTGGCAGATCTTGGCGTAAGCAGTTTTCAGTTTAACGAAGCCGAACGTGGTTTCTCAACGCGTTTTAATGGCCCGCTTGATATGCGCATGGATCAACGAACAGAAAAAACAGCGGCAATAGTTTTAATGCAATACAGCGAAACACAGTTGCACAAAATGTTTGAGCAATATGGCGAAGTATCTAATTCTAAAACGTTAGCAAGGCATATAACACAACAGCGCAATTTTAATCCGTTAAAAGATATCGCGTCTTTCAAACTCATGCTTCAGCCAATAGTAAAAGGCAATCCAAATAAATATTTCGCGCAGGTTTTTCAGGCATTAAGAATTGAGGTGAATGATGAAATGGGCGCATTAAAAGAAATGCTTGATCAGTTGCCGCAGGTATTGTTGCCAAAAGCACGGGTTGCTATCATTACATTTCATTCTATTGAAGACAGGATTGTAAAAAATTTTTTTAAGCAGGCTGGCGCAGATGAAGATGATAATAATCCTTTCAGCACAAAACAAAAAGAATCTGTATTCAATATTCTTTACAAAAAACCGGTAACACCCTCGGCAGAAGAGATAAAAGAAAATTCAAGGGCACGAAGCGCAAAATTAAGAGTAGCAGAAAAGGTATAGATTTTTTTGGTTTCAGCCTGCAGAATAAGTATAAACACACACTTATATTAATTCTATTCAGCATAAAATATTTTCAGCAATGAAAAAAAATACAACACAAAACAAAATAGCATCAGCAGTTAATTATACATGGATCATTAAGCATTTTGCTTTCTTAATGTTCCTGGCTTTACTGGCTGTTATTTATATAGCAAACGGGCATTGGGCCGATGAAACAATACGTGATATTAATATAACGCAAAAGCAGGTAAAGGATATGGAATATGAATATAAAAATTTAAAAAGCCTTGAAATGTATCGCAGCCGCGAATCGCAGGTAACACAGGCCGCGGCATCGTTAGGTTTAAAGCCGGCAACAACGCCGCCGGTAAAACTTGAAGTAGAAACATCAACAACACAAAACTGAAAAACCACCCCGATAAACGAAAAAAAGGTTGCTAACCCATGAAACACTTTAATTAAAAATGGAAATTAAGAAAGACATATTATGGCGCGTTTACCTCTGCTTTATTGCAATAGCTATAATATGCGCTTTTGTAATTGGAAAGGCATTTTACATTCAACAGGTGCAGGGTGCATACTGGCGCAATTTGAGCGACAGTATGCACACCCGCATTGAAGAAGTAGATGCAGAACGCGGAACTATTTATAGTGAAGATGGGCAAATGTTAAGTACCAGCATTCCGCAATTTGATGTTTATGTTGATTTTAAAGCTGATGGATTACTTCAAAATAATGGTAAGGTTTTTAAAGATAATGTTGACTCATTAAGTATTTGCCTGGCAAATCTTTTTAAAGATAGATCGGCTGATGAATACAGATCAATTTTGAATAAAGGATACAAAACCAAAAACCGCTATTTCGCTTTAAAGAAAAAAGTAAGCTTTGATGAATACCAGCAACTAAAACAATTTCCGCTCGTTCGGCTTGGCAAAAACAAAAGTGGTTTTATTGCTGAAGTGCAAAATATCCGCCTTAATCCTTATCAGTTATTAGCATTCAGAACAATTGGTTTAGAAAGGCAGAATGCACAAAAAGTTGGCCTTGAACAAACCTACGATACATTGCTGAAAGGCACAACAGGCAAGCGTTTGGTAAGATATATTTCCGGCGGTGTTGCTGTTCCGGTAAACGAAGATTATGATATTGAACCAAAGAACGGAAAAGATATTGTAACCACGCTTGATAGCCGCATACAGGAAATTACAGAGAATGCTTTAATGCGCATGATGATAAGCAACGAAGCGGAACATGGTTGTGCCATTGTAATGGAAGTAAAGACAGGAAAAATAAAAGCGATTGCAAATCTTGGCAGGCAAACAGACGGTTCGTATTGGGAAGATTTTAATTATGCAATGACGCCAACCGAACCAGGATCAACATTTAAACTTGCAACATTACTTTCCATTTTAGAAGATAAAAAATTTACACTCAGCAGCACCGTAAATCTTAGCGGTGGCGCTTGGCAAATAAATGGCCGCACGGTGTACGACAGTGAAACGCATTCAGCAGAAGAAAGTAATACCAATGTTAAACGCGCCTTTGAATTAAGTTCAAATGTTGGTTTGGCTAAACTGGCTTATGCAAGCTATGCTTCAAACCCAATGCAGTTTGTAAATCATCTTAAAGCATTACGGCTGGATACAGTAACAGGTATTGATTTATATGGTGAACGTCCGCCGTTTATAGATCATCCCGGCAGTAAATACTGGAGCGCCACAACGTTGCCATGGATGGCTTTTGGTTATAATGTTTTAGTTACGCCATTGCATACCTGCATGTTGTATAATGCTATTGCAAATAATGGTGTGATGATGAAACCATATTTGCTTGATGCAATAAGGCAGGAAGGAAACACCATTAAACAAACACAACCAACTGCTATTGAAAAAATTTGCGATAGCGTAACACTGCAGCAATTAAAAGAATGTCTGGTTGGTGTATGTACCGATCCTGGTTCTACGGGATATAAATTATTCAAAGGCACAACGTATCCTGTTGCTGGAAAAACAGGAACCGCTTTAGTAGCAAATGGTTCGCATGGTTATGGAGATCATATTTACCAGGCATCTTTTGTAGGATATTTTCCTGCTGATAACCCGCAATACACCTGTGTAGTGGTTATAAAAAATAAACCACATGCAACATTATATTATGGCGGTTCTGTTGCCGGTCCTGTGTTTAAAGAAATTGCTGACAGGCTGGTTACATTAAATGCGCCGCAGCCGGATAGTGTGCAATATGAATCTCTAAAATTAACTGACAGTGCTGCTTACAATTATGTGGGTTTTCAAACTGATATTAAATCAATTCTTTCAAAAATTAATATTCCTTATAAAGATTCTGCTACAACTGTATTGGCTAAAATGAACAGGCAACAAAACCAGCCATTGCTAACAAGTATAAACATCAAAAACAAATACATGCCGGCTTTAAATGGCCTGGGTTTAAAAGATGCTTTATACATCTGCGAGAATGCTGGCCTTGTTGTAAAAGTTAGCGGAACAGGAAAAGTATCTAATCAATCTATTGCAGCAGGCGTTGCAATAGCAAAAGGGCAATTAATAAATCTTCAATTAAAAACAGATTGAAAAAACTTGAAGACATATTATATAAGGTGCGCATCGTCTCAATTCACGGTGAGAGAAATATTGACGTGAATAATATAGCAATTGATTCGCGTAAAATTACTCCTCATCAAAAGACTGGTGTTTCATTATTCATTGCAATAAAAGGCGAGAAGATTGACGGTCATAAATTTATTGAACAGGCTATACATGCAGGCGCTTCTGTTATTGTGTGTGAAGAGTTGCCGCCCTCATTAACCAACGCTACATTTATACAGGTTAAAAATTCACATGAAGCAGCGGCTTATATCGCACATAATTTTTATGATGAACCTTCAAAAAAATTAAAACTTGTTGGTGTTACCGGAACCAATGGCAAAACAACAATAGTAACACTGCTCTTCAAACTTTTCAGCGGGTTAAATTATAAATGCGGGTTGATAAGTACTGTACAAAATCAAATTGCAAATGATGTAATTCCATCAACACACACAACGCCTGATGCAATTAGCTTAAACGCATTATTAAAACAAATGGCTGATGAAAACTGCACGCATGTTTTTATGGAATGCAGCAGCCATGCAATTCATCAGCACAGAATAACTGCATTACATTTTACCGGCGCAATTTTCAGCAACATCACGCACGATCATCTCGATTATCATAAAACATTCGATGAATACATCCGTGTAAAAAAATCATTTTTCGATCATCTTTCAGGCGATGCTTTTGCCATATCAAATCTTGATGAAAAACGTGGTACTGTAATGTTGCAAAATTCGCCTGCAAAAAAATTCTATTATAGTTTAAAAACACTTGCAGATTTTAAAGGAAAGATTTTAGAAAACGCATTAACCGGTTTGGTAATGCAGGTAAATGATAAAGAAGTACACTTTAGATTGATTGGCGAATTCAATGCATACAATCTTTTGGCGGTGTACGGCGCTGCAATTTGTTTGGATGAAGAAAGCGAAAAAGTGTTGCTTGCATTAAGTGGCTTAACAGGCGCCGAAGGAAGATTTGATTACATCATCAGTAAAGAAAAAATTATTGGTATTGTTGATTATGCACATACGCCCGATGCTTTGCAAAATGTTTTATCAACCATTAAAAAATTACGCAAAGGCGATGAGCAAGTTATAACAGTGGTGGGCTGCGGCGGTGATCGCGATAAAACCAAGCGGCCGGAAATGGCAAAGATTGCAGCAGAGTTTAGCAACCGCACCATTTTTACAAGCGATAATCCGCGCAGCGAAGATGCCAACGAAATTTTAAAAGATATGGAAGCTGGTTTAAACAGCGCCGGCAAGCGCAAATCAATTTCTATTGCAGACAGAAGGGAAGCAATTAAAACAGCAGTAAGTTTTGCAAACAGCGAAGACATAATTCTGCTGGCAGGAAAAGGGCATGAAAAATATCAGATCATCAAAAATGAATCATTGCATTTTGATGATAAAGAAGTTTTAAAAGAAATGTTTGAGTTACTCAGCAAATAGTTCATAGCAAATGGATCATAGAAAAACTATGAACCATAAACCATGAACCACGAACTAAAATATGCTATACTATTTCTTCACATGGTTAAATAAGCACTACGATGTAAGCGGTGCACGCCTGTTTGAATACAATTCATTCAGAACGGCGATGGCTGTTTTATTCTCGCTGCTTATTGCCACCGTGTATGGAAGAAGGGTGATAAATCTTTTACGCAAAAAGCAAATTGGCGAAACTGTTCGCGATCTTGGTTTGCAAGGCGAACAACAAAAGAAAGGCACGCCAACAATGGGCGGTATAATTATTTTATTAGCCATTCTTGTACCTACATTATTGTTTGCAGATTTAGATAAAACATACATACGCTTAATGTTGCTGTGCACCATTTGGCTTGGGTTTATTGGTTTTTTAGATGATTATTTTAAACTGCGTTCAAGAAAAAGAGCTATTGCAGCAGGCGGCACTTATGCTAAAAAAGACCGCGATGGTTTGGCTGGCGTTACAAAAATTATTGGCCAGGTTGGCCTGGGTATTATTATAGGTGCCACTTTATATTTTGGTAACAGTGTAGTAGTAGAAAGAGAATTAGTAGGCGGTCAAACGGTGGGGCAAAGTTTATTACCGGGCGAAAAAAGAGCCAAAGATTCAAACATTGTTACACGCAATATAAATGGTGTACAAAGAAGATTTGCAGAAGTAAAAACGCCCATCACTACAATTCCATTTGTAAAAACTCATGAATTTAATTACAGCAAATTAATAAGCTGGATAAGTGCCGATGCAGATAAATACACCTGGATTCCATACATCATTATTGTAACATTTATTATCACCGCCGTTTCAAACGGCGCCAACCTTACAGATGGGTTAGATGGTTTAGCCGCCGGCGTTAGCGCCATTATTGGCGCTGGCTTAGGCATCTTCATTTTTGTAAGCGGCAATTATGTACTGGCAGATTATTTAAACATTATGTACATACCCAACCTTAGCGAGCTAATGATTTTTGTTGGCGCTTTAGTAGGTGCATGTATTGGTTTTTTGTGGTACAACACGTACCCGGCGCAGGTATTTATGGGCGATACCGGAAGCCTTGCATTAGGTGGCATTATAGCTTCACTTTCAATTATTGTGCGCAAAGAAATACTGGTAGTTATTTTCTGCGGGGTGTTTTTTGTTGAATCGTTAAGTGTCATCATGCAGGTAAGCTATTTTAAATACACAAAAAGAAAGTATGGTGAAGGCAGAAGAATTTTTTTAATGAGCCCGCTGCATCATCATTATCAGAAAAAAGGATTTCATGAAAATAAAATTGCAGTAAGGTTCTGGATTATTACCATACTGTTAGTGGTAACATCCATCATAACATTAAAAATAAGATAGTATGAAAAGAAAATGCACTGATAATAATAAACAGCATGAAATGATTACGGCATTTTCTATAAAAGATGAAGCATAACTGAGAATTAAGAAACAATGAAACAACTATAAAATATAAAAGCCTTTATCCATCTGCTTTTCAGCGGGATTGAGGTTGAGTAATATGCAAAACAAATTGATCATATTAGGTGCAGGTGAAAGTGGTGTTGGTGCAGCGTTGCTGGGCAAACAACAAGGCTACGAAGTGTTCGTAAGCGATGCGGGCATCATCAGCCCAAAATATAAAAGCGAACTAAGCGAACATAATATTGAATTTGAAGAAGGCGGACATACTGCTGAAAAGATTTTTACGGCAACTGAAATTGTAAAGAGTCCCGGCATACCCGAAAAAAATGAAATGATAAAAGCCATCCGGGCAAAACACATTCCGGTAATTAGTGAAATAGAACTTGCATATCGCTTTAAAGGAAATTCAAAAATTATTGCCATTACCGGCAGCAACGGCAAAAGCACTACCACAACATTAATATATCACATCTGTAAAAAAGCAGGTTTTAATTGTGCGCTGGTGGGCAACATCGGTTACTCGTTTGCAAAGCAGGTTGCAGAAGATCCGAAAGATTTATATGTGGCAGAAATAAGTTCTTTTCAATTAGATGATATAAAAGATTTCAGGGCCGATGTTTCTGTTTTATTAAACATTACTGAAGACCATCTTGATCGTTACGAATACAAATTTGAAAACTATGTAAACAGCAAATTTCGCATTGTACAAAACGCAACAGCAAACGATTACTTTATTTATAATGCAGATGATGAAGTAATAACCAACAAACTGCAGCAAACAACATTACACACTAACTTATTACCATTTTCTA
>JBDUEO010000048.1:0-11653 GCA_040002335.1 Parafilimonas sp.
AAAGAGATATATCACATGCATATCTCAACGAAAATTTTAAAGGAATTTAATTATGTATTGCAGGTTTTGTACAACTGAATTAGAACAAGTGTTTATAGATCTCAATAATTCGCCGGCATCCAATTCATTTCTTACAAGGGAACAATTAAATGAACCGGAAGTATTTTATCCGTTGAAAGTTTATACTTGTTCAAATTGTTTTTTGGTACAGGTTGATGAGTATAAAAAATCAGGTGCTATTTTTAATAGCGAGTATGTTTATTATTCATCTTATTCAACAAGCTGGCTGGCACATGCGAAGCAATATGTTGATATGATGACGGAACAATTTAATTTGGATAATGGTTCTCAGGTAATTGAAATTGCTTCAAACGATGGGTATCTTTTGCAATATTTCAAACAAAAAAATATTCCTGTTCTTGGTATTGAACCTACAGCAAATACAGCAAAAGTTGCTGAAGAAAAAGATATAAAATCTATTGTTGATTTTTTTGGTATTAGATTGGCTGAAACGCTTGCTGGAAAAGGAATTCAGGCTGATTTATTATTAGGTAATAATGTACTGGCGCATGTTCCTGACATCAATGATTTTGTTGGCGGCATGAAGATTATTTTAAAGCCAACAGGTGTTATAACAATGGAGTTTCCGCACTTAATGCAGTTGGTTGAAAACAATCAGTTCGACACGATTTATCACGAGCATTTTTCTTACTTATCATTTCATACAGTTAAAAAAATATTTGAGGCGCAAGGTTTGGAAATGTTTGATGTGGATGAACTTTCAACACACGGCGGTTCATTGCGCATTTATGCAAAACATAAAGAAGATGCAACTAAAATAATTTCTGAAAATGTAACTATATTATTGAAGAAAGAAGAAGAAAAAGGTATGTTGAGTTTGAATTATTACAATAATTTTCAACAAAAAGCTTTGAATGTAAAACTGGCATTTACAGCTTTTCTTATTCAACAAAAAAATGCCGGTAAAAAGATCGCTGCCTATGGTGCAGCAGCAAAAGGAAACACATTATTAAATTATTGTGGTATTAAAAATGATCTAATTGATTTTGTGGTGGATGCAAATCCACACAAGCAAAATAAATGGCTGCCTTCCAGCCATATTCCCGTGGTAAATGAAGAATATTTGAAACAGATAAGGCCAGATTTTGTAATTATTTTTCCGTGGAATTTAAAAGAAGAAATTACAAAACAATTATCGTATATAAAAGAATGGAACGCGCAATTTGTGATTGCAATTCCTGAATTAAGTTTTATATAATGAAAATTTTAGTAACAGGTGCAACAGGCTTTGTCGGTACTTATATAATTAATGAATTATTGAAACATAATGTTGAAATAATTGCAACTTCATCAAACGAAGAAAAAGCGAAACAGCAGCTTTGGTTTGATAATGTAAAATATATTCCTTTCGATCTTGCTCAACTTGATTCAACCACTAATTATTTTTTATACTTCGATCAACCTGATATTGTAATTCATCTTGCTTGGGAAGGTTTGCCAAATTATAAATCAGATTTTCATATAACGAAAAATTTGCCAAGACATAAAGCGTTACTTAAAAATTTAATTGAACATGGATTAAAAAATATTTCTGTTACCGGAACCTGTTTGGAATATGGAATGCATGAAGGTTGTTTAAGTGAAGAAATGATTGCTGAACCATCAAATGCGTATGCAACTGCAAAAAACGAATTAGGAATTTTTCTTGAAAAATTTCAAAAGCAATATGTATTTTCATGTAAATGGATTCGCTTGTTTTACATGTATGGCAAAGGTCAAAATCCAAAGTCATTGCTCTCGCAATTAGATAGCGCATTAGAAAATGGTGATGCAGTTTTCAATATGAGCAAAGGAGAACAAACACGCGATTATTTACCAATAACAACTGTTGCAGAATATATAGTGAAAATTGCTTTGCAAAAAAATGTTGAAGGCATTATTAATTGTTGCAGTGGTGTTCCAATTTCTGTTAAAGAATTTGTTGAAAAGCATTTGAAAGAAGTTAGAAAATCAATTGAACTTAACGTTGGTTATTATCCTTATACAGATTATGAACCTATGCATTTTTGGGGTTCAATAGAAAAATTGAATAAAGCATTAGCAGAAAAATGACATCTTTGCTTCAATGCGTTTCAGTTTCATTTTACCAGTCAAAAACGGCGGCGAATACATAAAAGAATGTGTGCAATCAATACTTGCGCAAACGCTTAATGATTTTAATTTAATCATCCTTGAAAATAAGAGCACTGACGGTACTGCTGAATGGTTACAAACATTAACCGACGAACGCATAATAGTTATTCCATCTGAAACATCATTAAGCATAGAAGAAAACTGGGGAAGAATTGTAGAGATTCCAAAGAATGAATTCATAACAATTACGGGCCACGATGATTTATTTGATGCAAATTATTTGCAGGTTATAAGTGATCTCATCAATCAACATCCAGATGCAAGTTTATACCAAACACATTTTAGATTTATTGATGCAAAAGGTAAGAAAATTAGATCTTGTAAGAAAATGGATACGAAACAAAATGCAAGTGAATTTTTAGCAAGTTTTCTGCAAAGAAAAATTGATGTAAATGGAACTGGCTTTATAATGCGTGCTAAAGATTATAATGAACTTGGTGGCATGCCGTCATATCCAAATTTATTATTTGCGGATTTTGAATTATGGATTAATTCCACGGAAATTTCTTATAAAATGACGAGTGATCAAGAATGCTTTTCTTTTCGGTTACATCAAAGTACAACAACTATTTCTGCAGATATAAAAATGCAAAATGCCTTTGAAAGATTTATCCATTTCCTTCATTCACTGCAACTACGTAATTGGGAGTTTGATGAAATGATAAAACAAAATGCTATTGGATTTATAAGTGTTTGGTGCAAGGGACTTACGCATAGATTACTTCGCACACCCAAAGAAAAAAGACATAATCTTTCAGTCTCGCTTTTTTCACTTCAGTGCAAGAACTATGCTGATATATTAGTTCCAAATAATTCATTTGATCCTTTGGATGACTTCAGTATAAAAGTTGCAAAAAAAATAGATAGCTTTTCAATTGCAAGAAACTTATTTTTATTGTTTAAAAAAATATATCCAAAGCCAATTTTTTGAAATCAGCTTTGGATAAGTTTAGCAATGATAATTGGTATTTAAAAAGTGCTTAGTGCTAAAAAAAGGGTTAAATAAAATTCAATGCTGTAAAAATAAAGGATGATCTTTTAGCTGAATCTAAAAAAAATATACGTGCTATTTATTATGGTGATTGTGTGCTTTTTAAACAATTACGTGCTTTAAATATTAAACCTTGATAAGAATTCATCTTTACGCCTGGCTGCAACTTCTATTTTTACACCGTCTTGCATTTCTATAAAACCACCTCTTCCTTTTATATACTTGGTTATAAAATTCGTGTTAACTATATATGAGTTGTGCACTCTAAAAAATAATTTGTTAGGTAGAATTTCTTCAAACTCTCCTATAGTTTTAGAGGCAGTAAATATTTTGTCGTTCAAAGTACAAACAGTTGTTTTTGTGCCAAATGCTTTAAAATAGATAATTTCATTAGTATTAATAAATATAAGTTTTCCATCTATTGGCAAAGCTATTTTAGTATCCTGTGGGGTTTTAATATTATCAAGAAGTTGCTTTATCTGCAGGTTAAGTTTTTCATAAGTCATTTTTTCTTCAGCTTTTTTAACGGCATTCTTTAAGTCGCTTATGTTTACCGGTTTCAAAAGATAATCTACTGCACTATATTTAAATGCACGCAGGGCGTGATTATCATAAGCTGTTATAAAAATAACAGCACATGATATTGGTATTATTTTGTCAAGAAAATCAAATGCATTTCCTTTTCTTAACTGAATATCCAAGAGCATAATATCAGGATGCAAACTGTTATATAACTCTTCCGCACTTTCAGCATCTTGTGCTTCACCAATAATTTCTAAGGTTGGCAAATAATCAGTAATAAATCTTCTTAAAATTTTAATATTTTTTGGCTCATCTTCTATTATCAGCGTTCTCATAATATTGGAATTTGTATTATTATTAGAGTGCCATGATAAATGCTCGCAGCGTCAATTTCTTCAACATGAAAAAATGCTTTTTTATTACTTAAATCACTTATAGCAGTTATTCTTTCTTCTACTAACTGCATGCCCATAGACTTATGGTCCGAGAATTTATCTTGTCTTAAATTTTTTGTGTGATAAATTCCGGGCCCATTGTCTTTAACTGTGAGAAGCACCGATGTGGAATTAACTTCAGCCTTAATTTCAATCAACCCGTTAAAATCCTCCCTTGTCATTACACCATGCTTAATTGCATTTTCAACAAGTGGTTGTAAAATAAGCGGCGGTATAAAATTATTTTCAAGTTCATCTTTTGATGAATAGATTATTTTAAATTGAAAATTATGTTCAAAGCGCTCTTGTTCAAGCAATAAATACATGTTTAAATAATCAAATTCTTCCATGATGCTGATTTCATTCTTCTCTGAAAAATCAAGCGTTTTTCTTACCAATTCTGAAAATCTGCTTATAAAATTATTTGATCCCTCAATGTCTTTATCAACAATATATTGTTGTATAGAATTTAAACAATTAAAAATAAAATGTGGGCTTATTTGCGATTTAAGAGCCTTCTGCTTTAATTCTGCTATTTGTTTGCGGCTGTTATTTTTTTCAATTTCTTTTTGCCTTATTTTTTGAATTCGGCTTTTAATAATTAACCATATTACTATGCTTGCCACAATGAAACTTAACAATTGAAACCATGATTTTTCCCATAACCTTTTTTGAATTTCAAATGGAATTGTAATTGGTTTACTCCACACTCCGTATTTGTTAATTGCTTTTATTTCAAAGTCATAATTACCAGATGGTAATGAAGGGTAATTAACCGATGTATTAGTTGTAACAGACCAGTTATTATCTGAGCCTTTTATTTTGTAGAAATATTTAATATCACCGTTTGAATTATATGAAATTGCTACATAGTCAATCTTAATATTGTTTTCGCTATGTTTTAAATGTATTTCCTTTCCAGTTAATATGTGGATACCGGATGAAACGTTTGTTATTTGTAAAACACATTTTGAACCTGAAACTGCTTTTTCACTGTTAAAAAATGTAATACCATTTGAAGTTCCCACAAAAACTTTATTTGAATCCTGTAAAATTGTATTTATCATATCAGATGCCAACCCGTCGTTGCTTGTAAATTTTGCTTCAATATGTGGCTGGGGAGTAAGAAGAATTTTATTAACACCCTTATCTGTGCCAATCCAGATAAAATTTTTGTATGAACTAATGCATCTGCAAATATTGCTTGTAAGACCGTTTTTTTCATTAAAGCGATATGCTATTTCCCCTTTTTTATAAATAAGAACTCCAGCTCCATAAGTTCCTATCCAAAGGTTTCCATCAATATCTTTTTCTAACGCTGTTATTCTTGTTTGCAATACACCAGAATTAAATCTTTTTTCTGTATGATGCCTTAAGTTTTTAATTACCAGGCCATTTAAAGTACCAATAAATAAATTCTCCTTTATAAAGTTTAAACATATAATCCTTTCATTAAGCATTGTATCTATAATCTTTAAGTTATGCGGATTTAAAAGCAATAAATTTTCTTTTGTTGCAACAAACAATGAATCTTTATTATAAAACTCAAGTTTTTTTACATTTAGAAAATCTACAGAAGACAATATTTTAAAAGATGCAACTTTAAATAAATTGTCATCAGTACCTACAAACAAAGTATCATTATCTTTTTGGAGGCTAACGATTCTGTTTTTTACTTCCGTTGAGTATTTGATTTTATTTCTGCTATAATTTTCAGGATTTTTTTCATCTATAGTAAACAAATAGCAACCATCTGCTCCGGCTAAAATTTTATTCTTGTAATTTATCAAAGAGAAAATTGAAAGCCGGTTTCCATTGTTTCTGGTAAGCGCCAGTGTTTTAAATTCAATAGAATTTAATTTGAAAATGCCATTACCAAGCGTAGTAAACCACAGGTTGTTTTCATCGTCTTTAAAAACAGAAGATATTGATTCTTTTGGTAGAATACTATCAACTTTGTTTGTATAAAAATTTCTTATGTTACACCCACTAATGGTATTAATACAAATAAAACTATCCCTTAGTGTTTGAACGTTTATAAGAGTGGAGGGATTTTTAAATATTATTTCTTTTTTTAGGTGAAAAGAATATGCCCTGTATGTTTTATTAGTTGAATGCCATACAATAAACTGTGGGCTTAATACGGCTAAGCGCATGTATGACGAATTCGTATAAACTTTTTTTATAAGAATTGCTTTTCCTGTTTTATCTAATTCATAAACTTCGTCATTCTCGAGAACAAGAAAATTTCCATCAACGCTTTGTGAGATTGCAGAAAAAAAAACCGGAGTGTTTTTATTGAGGCTGTAAAATTCAGTTATTTTTCCATCACGCGTTATTAAATGCAATATTTTGTCCTCGCGAATAAGTATATCTCCTGTTTTATCTTCGCATACTTGCCATGCAATGCCTTGAAGATGAATTTTTTTCAGAAGAGTATCATTATGCCTGTTGTGTACCTTTCCATCCTGAACATAACATATTTCTGTTCTAAATAAAGAAAGCCACAGCCGGTCTTGTGAATCACAAAATATATTTAATACTTCATTATCAGGCAAACCTTGATCAATGCCATAATTTACAAAGTTGGTTCCATCAAATCTGCTTAAACCAGTTTCGGCTCCAATCCAAATAAAGCCCTTTTTGTCCTGCTGTATACAATAAGTTGTAGAACCGGCAAGCCCATCCTTAATATCATAATGAGTATAAGTATATTCTTGTGATGAACTGCTTATATAAATAAAGATAAATATTGGCAAAATGATGAATCTCATACTAACATTGCATTCTTTCTATAAATTTAAATTACTATTATAAATTTGAAAATGGTATGAAGTTGTATTAAATCAATGAGTGTTTATACAAATAGCAAAAGCTAATCAATAAAAGTTTTAAATATAAATAACGTTTGAACCTTAGCATCATCATAGTTAATTATAACGCGAAAGCATATATTATTGATTGCATTAAAAGTGCATCAAATTTTTCTTCGGTAAAAGATTTTGAGTGGATAATTGTTGACAATAATTCAAATACATCAACTAAAAACGAGATTCAAAATTTATTTCCTTTTGTAAAATGGATTGATATGAATTACAATGCAGGTTTTGCCAGAGCAAATAATGCAGGTATTAAAGCTGCTAAAGGCGATGTGATATTATTATTAAATCCTGATACAATTGTTGTTGACGATTGCGTTAATAAATGCCTGGAATTATTTTTAAATGATAAGGCAATTGCTTGTTCTGTTCAGTTAAGAAATTTAGATAACTCTCCACAAATCACCGGTAATTATTTTATGATCGGTGGACTGAACCAACTACTTCCATTACCTTACTTGGGTAAATTCTTAAGAGCTATCGCGTTTTTTTTCAAAGCAAAAAAAACAAATATTACAAAAGCTAATTCACGTGAAAAAGTGGACTGGATAAATGGTGCATTTCTAATGGTCAAGAAAGCTGCAATTGAAAAGGCGGGCTTGTTAGATGAAGATTTTTTTCTTTATGCCGAAGAGTCTGAATGGTGTTATCGCTTAAATAAGATTGGACAATTGGTAGTTTACGGAGATTTAAAAATAACCCATTTACAAGGTGAAATTATAAATTCAGAAGCAAATAATTACGAGAAAGGTTACTTTAATTTAGTTGATAAAAAAGGCCTTCAGCTAATTGTCTCAAATAACCTGCGTATTAGAAAACAATATGGAATTGGGTGGTTTTTATTTAATGTTTTAATGTATGTTCTTGAAATTCCAATATTTTTAATCTGCAGTTTTATTGATAACCTAATACATTTTAAAAATCCTTTTAAAAGTTGGATAGATTGTTATAAATATTCAAAAAACATATTAATATTAATATCACTTTCGTCAGCAATTATTCTTAAAAAGAAGAGGTTATTTAACGTGCTTAATTAATTACAAATATTTTTTTTATTTCTATTTTGCATACTTTTGGTTTCTAAACCAAAAATTAATGACATCCTTAACTCGCAAAGCTGCTGCCTTAATTTCCTTTTTTTTTACGTTTACTGAATACACATAACATGCTGGCCACCTAACTAATGTAATATCACCCAACCTGTCTTTTCGCAAATGATGCCTTAATGAAAGTATAACAATGCTAAACCATATAAAAACTGTTTAACAAAACCTGTCAGTCAATTTACCAAATTTAATTTTTGAAAATCTTTAATCAAAATCACAAATTATGAAAGCGAAAATTTTAATCTCATTTCGATTATTAGTTGCTGTAGCATTTTTATTTGAGATACCCTCATGTCAAAAAGATGCAGCGAGTAGTTCTGCCAATTCCCTAAACCAGTCCAATTTGGTTGCTTCTGCTATCGATCCAAGTCTCGTTGCTTGGTATAAATTCAATGGCGATACAAAAGATTACAGCGGATATCACAACGATGTAATTTTCAGCAATGCGAAATCGGTACGTGGCAGAAATGGAAAAGATAATAATGCTTATTATTTTAATGGCTACAGTAGCTATATGGAAGTGAAAAACAGTCCTTCACTTAATCCTGCGAAGGCAGTAACACTTGTTGCGGTTGTCTATCCCACAGGATTTTACCAGGGAGAATGTCATTACAATAGGATTATGCAAAAAAGTTTTGATGACTTCACTAATGGTAGGATGGAACTTGCGTTCAGCGATCAACCTTATTATAATTATGAAGGTTGTGACGCAGAAGTAAGCGCAGATCATGAAACCTTTTATGGTTCTTATGGAAACAGTTCAAATGCTACCGGGGCATCTGCGACAGCTTATTATATTAAGCCTGACAGATGGTATTCGCTGATTTATACTTTTGATGGAACAATTTCCAATCTTTATATAGATGGTGTTCTCAGGGCAACTTCTGATCAGCCAACAACATACACACCAAATACAGATGATCTGTTGATTGGTAAAACGCTTAACCCGGATTTTCCTTATTGGTTTACGGGAGTTATCGATGCTATCAGAATTTACAACCGGGCGCTTACAACACAAGATGTTCAAAATTTGAACAAGGTGTTATCGTCAGAATAAATATAAACTGCAAAAATTTACAAATGTTTTCTGAAAAATAAGTAAGTGTGATTTTCAATCTGTTTATTCCCCGGGAAAAGCAAAAATTTCTCAAATAAAAAAACAATTTATGACAGTCAAAATCTCTGGAATTTTAATGTTCCTTTCGTTAACTTTTCTATTTTTAAGTGGGTGCCAAAAAGATGTAACTCAATCTAAAAATGCTACTCAGTCTTTTAACAGCCTTCCTTTGTCTTCTGATAATGCGAGTGCCGCCGATTTGCCAGGTGTTTACAGAACCCCTTCCGGAAATCTAAAGTTGGTATTGCAACCTGGGCCGGATATTGGCCACGACGCCTGGATCGAGTATAGCCCGACAAATTCCTCCTATGCAATTCACAATAGCAATGGAGCTGATGAGATACACACGCTTGCCTGGACTACAGGTGGTGACATTGTCATACAAAGAATTCTTTTAAAGTTTGAAGAGCTTTCGCAAATTCCGGCTACAGCGCCGGTACAACAGGCAACTTTATACTTATATGGATTAACTAGTTCTGATCAATTGCCACAAGGAGACTCCTATTTTCCTGGTTCTCCTTACGATTCTTATGGACCAAATGATTCATACATACGCCGAATAACATCTAAATGGGACGAACATAATGTAACGTGGAATACTATGCCTTCGTCTACTGTAAATAATGAAAGCTTAATTCCGCCATCCACAAAACAATGGGGCAGTAATACATCTGGTGATGTAACCAAAATTGTAAAAACATTTGTGACGAATCCCAAAACAAATAATGGTTTTATATTGTCATTGACCAATGAAAATATTTATCATTCATACGGTTTTTACGCTTCCGAGACAACAACAGCTTCGAAAAGACCGAAGCTTATTATAATCTATAGTCCAAATTAGTTCAAGGTGATATTGTCTTTTCAAAGCCATCCCCGGGATGGCTTTTTTATTTTCTGCCGTTTTAATACTTTGCACAACATATTTATATTATGACTGCAGATAATTCTTTTATAGCTGATCAGTTTTCTTTGCTTGCCAAACTGATGGATATTCATGGTGAAAATAGTTTTAAAGCAAAAGCATATTCCGCTGCTGCTTTTACAATAGACAGGCTGCCGCAAAAACTGTCGGAAATTCCCATTGAAAAACTTTCTTCCATAAAAGGAATTGGCGATTCGGCTGCAAGAAAAATTCATGAAGTTTTTGAACGCGGTGAAATAGTAGCGCTCACTCAACTCATTCAAAAAACACCTGAAGGAATAATGCAAATGCTGAACATAAAAGGTATCGGCCCCAAAAAAATTACGGTTATCTGGAAAGATATGGGCATTGAAAGCATTGGTGAATTATTATATGCCTGCAACGAAAACAGGTTAACGTTATACAAAGGCTTTGGTGAGAAAACGCAAAAGAGTATCCAGGAATCAATTGAATATTTTTTAAACAATATTGGAAGTTATTTATATGCGCAAATTGAAAATCTCGCACATACTTTAGATATAGAACTGAACAAGAATTTTACTCAATATGAATTTTTAATAACGGGTGATTTCCGGCGCCAGTTAGAAACCATTGATAAACTGGAATGGGTTACAAATGTGCCTGAAAAAGAACTGCAGGATTTTTTATTGCAACACAAATTTGTTGCCGAAAAAATTGACGCAGCAGCATCAGTATATAAAGGTGAAGAAGAAAATATTCAACTATATTTTTATCATACAACTGCTGAAAAATTGTATGCAAGATTATTTGAAACTTGTTGCAGTGAAGGTTTTTTAAGCGAATGGAATGAAAAATATCCATTAAAGAATTTCGCAAATTATAATAGTGAGAACGAAATTTTTGCAGAAGCAAAGCTTCCATTTATTCCTGCTTTTTTAAGAGAAACAAAAGCAATGCTCACACAGGCAGCAGAAAATAATTTACCCACGGTTATTCAGCCAAAAGATATAACGGCAATCATTCACAGCCATTCAAAATGGAGTGATGGAAAAAATACTTTAGAAGAAATGGCGAAGGCAGCAATGGAAAAAGGGCTGCAATATCTTGTAATCAGCGATCATTCAAAAACTGCTTTTTATGCAAACGGTTTAACGGAAGAAAAAGTAAAAGCGCAACATGCAGAAATTGATGAGCTGAATGAAAAACTAAAACCTTTCAAAATATTTAAAAGTATTGAAAGCGATATTTTGAATGATGGAAGTTTGGATTATACGGATGATGTATTGAATAGTTTTGATATTATTATTGCTTCCGTTCATTCCAATTTAAAAATGAATGAAGAAAAAGCAATGATGCGTTTGCTGAATGCAATAAACAATCCATTCACTTCAATACTTGGGCATTGTACCGGGCGGTTATTATTAAGCCGCGCAGGTTATCCGGTAAATCATACAAAAATAATTGATGCTTGTGCCGCTCATAATGTGGTAATTGAATTAAATGC
>JBDUEO010000049.1:0-11406 GCA_040002335.1 Parafilimonas sp.
CTAATAAAGAACTACCCTTTTTTTCGGGATGGCAAAGGTAAGTGAAAACTTTGTTCGGCAAAATTTTACAGATAATTTTTAGATGTGTTTTAATTAAAAACCATGCAAAAGCGTGGTTAATGTTTTAAGCAGCCTGTTTTTCTTTTTGCTTTTTTATTTGATTAACGACAGAATCCAACGCGCAATCAAAAGATTCCTGGAATGATTTTGAACATGATTTTACAAAAAAATTATGCTTCGGCACATATATTCTTATCTCCGCAATTTTGTCTTTTATGTTATGCGCTACGTTGTCTAATTTTAAAAAAACATCAGCCCTGATAATCCTGTCGTGAAATGTTGATAGTTTTTGTACTTTCTTGTTTACATGATCAATTAACTTAGCATCTGCGGTAAAATGTACCGTTTCAATGTTTACATTCATAGAAAAAACAGCTTTTAAGTGTGAGAAAAAATAAGATAAGAGCTAATAATAAATTCAATAAATTAATATTGAATTTGCTGGTATGAAGATAAAATTTTTATTATTCAATATGTATTATTCCGGTCATAATTATATCCTTTTTAAGCTAAATTTAAAAACCGGTTTTATGCTTTGGGATGTGCCTTTTTAAAAATTTCTTTTAATTTTTCAATGCTGTTGTGTGTGTAAACCTGTGTGGCAGCAAGGCTGCTATGGCCCAACAACTCTTTTATGGCATTTAATTCTGCACCATTATTGGCTAAATGTGTGGCAAAACTATGCCTTAAAATATGCGGACTTTTCTTTTTTATAGTTGTTACCAGCGCAAGATTTTTCTTTACAAAATTATAAACCTGTTTTGCATATAACGGCTTGCCTTTTTCATTTACGAAAATATTTTCTGCACTTTCTTTTGGTTTGGCATTAATATAAGTAGTAAGCGCATTCAATAATTCTTTGTTTATAGGAATAATTCTTTCTTTATTACCTTTTCCTAAAGCTTTTATCTGGCAATTCGAAATATCTAAACGTCTTTCTTTTAATCCAATTACTTCACTCACGCGCATACCTGTTGAATAGAATAATTGCAAAACCAGTTTTTCAGTCTGGCCCTGCCAATCGCTTGTAAATTCAACATAATCAAAAAGTGTTTGCATATCTTTTTCTTCAACATATACAGGTAACCGTTTGCTTATTTTGGGTGCAGCAATAATGCGCATGGGCGTAGTTTCAATTAAGTTTTCTTTCATTAAAAATTTAAAGAAAGATTTAAGTGTTGAAATTTTCCTGTTAATAGATTTTGAAGTTAGATTTTGTTCTTTTAAGCCTGCAAGCCAGCTTCTCACGATAGCAGAAGTTATATTTTTGATAGAAGGCCCTTCAAAACTATTTATGATAAAAACAAGAAACTGTTCAACATCGTTTTGATAAGAAATAATTGTATTGCGGGAATAACGTTTTTGAAAGCGCAGGTAATTAAGAAATGAATCTAATTCGGGATATTGATGTAACATAAACAGCCATAAAATTATTAAATCTTATGGCTGTTTCAATATTATAATTGAAAAATTAAGGTTCTATTTGCCCGCTGGAAATTTTTTGCTTATAAACAGCTTTTAAAACTTGAGTGCGGCGCCTTACAGAAGGCTTTATAAAACTCTGGCGTTCTCTTAATTGAAGTAAAATTTTACTCTTCTCGTATTTTTTTTTGTACTTCTTAAGCGCTTTATCAATGTTTTCGCAATCTTTTGAATCAACAATTAACATAATTTCTTTACCTTTTTTATTAGGGCTGCAAAGATAAACATAGTAACCACATTTCCAAATTCAATTCAACTATAATAATTCTAAAATTATTTTAAGTAAGATGTAATGTAGCCGCCTACAATATATTTTTGATGATGTTTCCAAACCGCCATACATCTTCATAAGTATTGTATAATGGCACTGGTGCAACACGAATTACATTAGGCTCGCGCCAATCTGCAATTACACCTGCATCAGTTAATGCATCAAAAATATTTCTTCCATTTTCAAGCACCAGGATAGAAACCTGGCAACCACGTTCCGCTTCATTTACAGGCGTAATTATTTCAATTACCTTTTTATTATTTTTTTGGTTGATGTCATTCAAAACAAAATGAAGAAACCCGGTTAATATTTTTCTTTTTGCGTGAGTTTTTTCTATATCCGCTTCTTCAAAAATATCGAGCGAAGCTTTTAGTGCAGCTAATAACAAAGCGGGCGGCGTACTTAATTGCCAGCCTTCAGCAGAATCAATTGCATCAAATTCTTTTTCCATTTTAAAGCGCGACGTTTTATTATTTCCCCACCAACCTGCAAATCTTGCAAAATTTTTATCTGTTGCAAATCTTTCATGTATATATGCGGCAGCAACTGCACCCGGCCCGGAATTCAAATATTTATACGAACACCAAACCGCAAAATCAACATTCCATTCATGCAATTTTAATTCAACATTGGCTGTGGCATGCGCCAAATCAAAACCTGCATAAGCGCCTGCATTATGTGCAGCTTTTGTAATACTTTTTATATCGAAAAACTGGCCTGTATAATAATTAATTCCGCTAAACAAAACCAATACAGTTTCATTGGCGTGTTTCTTAATGATGGAAAGAATATCTTCTATGCGTAATGTGTGCTCACCTTTACGTGGCTTTACTTCAACAATTGCATCAGCCGGATGAAAACCATGAAATTTTACCTGCGATTCAAATGCGTATTGATCAGAAGGAAATGCTTTGGCTTCGCAAATTATTTTATAACGTTGTTTTGTTGGGCGATAAAAACTAACCATTAATAAATGAAGATTCACCGTAAGCGAATTCATAACAACAACTTCATGTTGTAAACAACCAACAATTGCTGAAAGTGGTTTTGTTAAATGATCATGAAAATGCATCCACGGCCGGCTGCCATTAAAGTGGCCTTCTACGCCAAGTGCTGCCCAATCGTTCAAAACATTTTGTATTTCTGATAAAGCATTTTTTGGTTGAAGCCCTAAAGAATTTCCCGTAAAATAAATGCACTCTTTGCCGTTGTGCTGTGGAAATAAAAATTTGTCCCGAAAATTTTTTAGCTGATCCTGTTCATCAAGTTGTTTGGCAAAAGCAAGCGAGTTTTCAAAATTCATTTTGTAAAAATCAATTGTAAAAATTTAAAACAACAAAATTTTATGGATTGTATTGCACTATCACTTTGGCATTTTTCTGGTTATCGCTTGAAATAAACACCTGGTATCTTTTGCCGCCGGTGGTAATAACCATTAATGCAGTGTTTGGCGGAATGGTTCCAAGATTATCTGCCACCATTACAAATTCATGCACAGGCGTAGTTGCATCTGCTTTGATATTCAGCGTAATTGGTTTATCCGTTAAGCCTTTTTTCCAGGCAATAACCTGGTTGTTATCATATACAGTTATTGTGTCGCCATCAATATCGCCATTATCATATAATTCAACTTTTATATCAGTTGAATTTGTTGTTATTGTTTTTATTAAAGGGTTGCTTCTTGTTTTAATAACATCAGGAACAGGCAGTATTTTTTTCTGCGGAAGATTATTTAACTCCTCTTGTGCAGGCGGTATTGACGGAGCTGTTTTTGTTATTGTATCTTTTTTAATTACAACAGGTGGTTGTATTTTATTTGGTGTTGATGGCTTTGCAGCCGGTTGTATTTTTTTTGCAGCAATTGCATTTGCTTTTTTTATCCGGTTAATAATATCGTTTACCTGGTTAGAATTGCTTACATCTACTTTATCATTAAAGCCTGGTAACTTTTTTTTAAGTGCTGCTAAAGTTTTCGGGCCAACAGCGCCATCGGGTGTTACACCTAAAGCTGTTTGCAATTTTTTTGCATTTATTTTTGATACATCATTTACAACAGGAGCGGTAACTTTTGGTGTGCTGTTATTTTGTGTTGATGGAACTGCTGCAGGTTTTTTCTTCAGCAAAAAATCTTCTTTGTGAAAATCTGATTCCTGCACTCTTTCAAGATAAACCGTACCGCCGCCGCAATCAGTTTTTGAATTTGAATTTACACTGGTGAAAGTTCCACGTAAAATTTCTTTGCCGCTTTGCTTTGAATAATCCAAATTACACGTCATTGCACATGCATCTGTATTGTCTTGCGTTTTTAATTCAATCAGCTTTAATTCTTTTACTAAAGCACTTTGCGATTTGGGAAACCATATTCCTGTAAATGTTGCTTTACCATAAAAAACAGTTGTGAGATAAGAATAGGTAACACCTTGCAGCGAATTATTTTTTAACTGATCAATCTGCACTTCATACTTATAAGATTCCTGAAAAGGACTGACGCCGGCATAAAAATTACCACGCCAAATGCCTGTTAAGTCTTGCGAAAAAACAGAAAAAGAAATAATAATCAGTACGGAAAGAAACAAGCTGCGCTTCATACTACAAATCTAATTTGACAAATATGATTTGAAATTAAAGAAGCGTTAAGGTTTTAAATTTTATATAAACGAATAAGGCGAAACTCATCTTCCTTTCCAGATTACTTCGGGCACATGAAGTTCCTGTGCAGTAAAACGTGCCAGCACAAAAAGATAATCGCTTAATCGGTTTACATATTTTATAATAAGTGGCTCAATAAACATTTCATGTTGTTGTAAACTCACACACAAACGTTCAGCACGCCTGCATACACAACGTGCAATGTGTGTTGAAGAAACGGCCACGTGACCGCCAGGTAGAATAAAATTTTTCATAACCGGGAGTTGTTCATTCATGGCATCAATTTCTTTTTCGAGTAATGTAATATCTTCTTCTTTTAAATCGGGAAGATGCATTCCTGTTTCTTTATCCGGATCGCAGGCAAGTGAAGAACCAACTACAAATAAACGATCCTGCACCGCTTTTAAAATTTCGCGCTGGTGTTCATGTGGTGTATAATTGGTTACAAGACCAATATAAGAATTTAATTCATCAATGGTTCCGTAAGCACCTATGCGTATATCGCTTTTAAAAACTTTTGTTCCACCAATTAAAGATGTTTTGCCTTTGTCGCCGGTTTTAGTATAAATTTTTGTTGCCATAATGAAGCAAATTTAAGCCAGGAGGAATTTATTATTATACAAATTGAAACGATGATGAACCGTGGAGTAATATATCAACCAATATGTAATCAAAAAAAATGGCTTGCAATTGCAAGCCATTTATAATAAAATATTTTTTTTTTAAGGCCTTATAATAACTTTTTCAGTTGGTGGAGGCGTACGTCTGTGCGCTCTTGTTCTAACTACACATGAAGACATTAATGTTGAGAGCAACATAATTGCTATAACCGGTTTTATTGCATTTTTAATATTCAGTTTCATGTCATATAATTTATAAAGCATATTATAAAATCATGCCATAATTATTTGTATGTTATCTTGAACGCAGCCAGCTTTCCGGATTTAAGTATCCGCCATTACTATTACTAACCATAAATACAACCTGGCCATCTCCATCTTCGCCTTTATCCGCACTGCCAAGAACAGTTCCGGCATTAACCTGCACACCACGTTGTACTTTAATTGAAGTAAGATTACTATATGCAGTAAAATATTTTCCATGCCTTATTACCACCGCCTGCTGGCCACCAATGTCAAATACTGCGGAAACTACTCCATCTGCAACAGATTTTACCGAAGCTCCAACCGGCAACGAAATAGTAATTCCATCACTTGTACCTTTTAATAAAGTGCCGGGAATTTCATAAGAGCCAAAATGAATACTTACTATTCCAGAATTAACCGGCCAGGGTAAACTTCCTTTGCGGATTTCAAAATTGATAGATTCTGTGCGGCCTTCTTCTGTAGATTCAAAAGGGCTATATACGCGGTTGCTTTTTGTAGTTGTACTTGCAACGCTGCCAGTATTATTGTTATCAGCGGGCGGTACCTTTGTATTATTACTATTAGCATTATTGTTGTTTGGTGAAGAAGCAATATTATTTGCTGCGGCTGCTGCAGCATCTTTTTTCTTTTGGTCTTCAATTGCTTTTAAGCGCGCTGCTTCTTTTTTCTTTGCATCAGCAATTTCGCGGTTAATGATTGCTGTTAAAGCGCCTTTTAATTTTTGCTGGTTGCGTTGATTTTCTTTTATCTGCCCTGCAATATCGCTTTCCTGGCCTTTTAAATCTTTTAAAACATCACCCTGCTCTTTTTTATCTTCCTGCAGCACATTTAACTGCTTGCCCTGATCAACCAATGCATCTTTTTTTTCTGTTTTGTTTGATGTAAGCGTAGCTACTTTTTCTCCAAGCACCGTTTGTGTTTTTTGTATGGTACTTACCTGCGTTTCCCGATATTGCTTATAACTTCTTAAGTATGCAATGCGTTTAATTGCATCATTAAAAGTAGTGGCTGAAAAAATAAAATTCAGGTAATCGTAATTGCTGCGGTTTTTATAAGCAAATACAAGGCTTTTTGCATAATTCATTTTAAGTGAATCAAGCTCAATTTTCATGTGATTGATCTCGATCTGGTTTGTATAAATTGTATTATCAAGCCGGTGAAGATCTTTATTGATACTAACAATGAGTTCGTTTCGTGCAGCAATTTTTCTTTGCACTAAAGTAAGCGCGCTTAAAGATTTTTTTTTGCTTGATTTTATTTGTCCAAGCGTTCTGTTTAGATCATCAATTTCTTTTTGAAGCTGCTGCTGCTTTTTTTGTATGTCCTCTTTTGTGTCCTGCGCAAAAGCGGTAATAACTATACTTAAACATACAAACGCTGCAAACAATTTTTTAATCATCCGTTTTAAGATTGTGATGGTTGCTAAGTTAAACGCTCTGCCATCTTTATTCGTATTTGATGGTATAATTTTTTGAAATTGTAAACACAAAGCTCTGCGGCTGATTAAAATTATATTCTTTAAAATTCAGTTGCAGGCTGGCTGATGCGCTTCCTGAAATTGCAATATCGCGGCTGGCAGAAAAGTTTATGTTATTTACTTCGTTATAATTATTGTAATAAATATTTGCAATTATTGGTGAAGCATTATTTACGGTTTCAATATTGCTTTGGCCAAGCAAAAAATTATTTTTAGTAAATGAATAAAAGTATTTTAATACATCATTGCCTGAAGCCACTATAACCGAATCTTGTTTTACGTTGTAATGTAAAGTATCATTATTCAATAGCGCTTTACCTAAAATAATGTTTTGAAAATCGCTGAATGTGAGCGGCAATTTTGTTATCTGCCGAAGACGCGCAATACTGCTTAACTGAAGTGTTCCATCTAATTTATTAATTATTTTAACGCTGTCCGGCGTTACTAAAATTCTTGCACCTTCAATGTTTAAGGGTCCGGTAATTGATATCCAGATGGCGCTGTCTTTTTTCATCTTTATATAAACAGTAGCGTTGCCCGATGCCTGCGGCGAATTGAAATTTGCTTTTGCGCGGCCATAAAAAGTAGTAAAATTTATGGGCGCATTTAGTATATCGGCCAGTTGCGCTTTTATTATTTGTGTTGAATCAACAGGCTTTAATGCAGCCGCCGGCGATGTGGTAACCACTGAATCTTTTACAACACGTTGCGCCTGTTTTGCAGTATGGCATCCGCTAATCATCAATCCTAAAATTATACTTGCTAAAAATAATTTCTTCATGCTTTTATTTTCCTGTATGACCAAAACCGCCTTCCCCGCGTTTAGATTCATTTAAAACTTTCACAACTTCCCATTCAGCTTTTGTTACTGTTTGAATAACCATTTGCGCAATTCGTTCGCCATGTTCTATCGTAAATATTTCGTTTGAAAGATTTATCAAGACAATTTTTATTTCTCCCCTATAATCGCTATCAATTGTGCCTGGTGAATTTAAACATGTAATACCATGTTTGATTGCTAAACCGCTGCGTGGCCGTATTTGCGCTTCGTAACCCAAAGGCAATTCAATAAATAAGCCAGTAGATATTAGTGCGCGTTGCATTGGTGCTAATTTAACAGGCTCTTGCAAATCTGCTCGCAGGTCCATGCCCGATGAACCAATAGTTTCATAAGCAGGCAAATTGTTTAATGCGTTATTAATTATTTTTATGGTAATGGATTGCACTGATTTTTATTAATATTTATTAAGTGTTTCTTTCAACCAGCACCGTTGCAAATGCAACAACGCCTTCTTCGCGGCCAATGAAACCTAAATGTTCTGCAGTTGTTGCTTTTATCGAAACATCTTTTTCATTCAACCCTAAAATATTTGCAATAACCTGTTGCATTTGCAAAACGTAAGGTTTTATTTTAGGCGATTGCAGGCATAATGTGCTGTCAATATTAATGAGCTTGTAATTTTCTTTTTTTATTAGCTGATTGGTTCTATGTAATAAAATTTTGCTGTCAATATTTTTAAATTCATTTGACGTATCAGGAAAATGTTCGCCGATATCGCCCAAACAAACAGCGCCAAGCATGGCATCACAAATTGCATGTAATAAAACATCTGCATCACTGTGGCCAACTGCACCTTTTGTATGTGGAATTTTAATTCCGCCAAGCCATAAATCGCGGCCTTCTGCAAGCTGATGAAAATCTACACCTGATCCTATTCTTACATTCATAATTAAATAATGAGATTCCCGTTTTCACGGGAATGACGAAAAAAAGCGAAGGTAATTGCCTTCGCTTTATTGAAATATCATAAAAAATTATTCCTGTGGCGCTAAATCGAACAGCACACCAAAACGCAATGTATTTGATAATGGGTTTCTTGTAACGCCATTACCGGAAGGAGCGAGGTAAGAAAAATTAAATGTAAAAATCTGGTATTTCATACCAACACCTGCTGTAAAATAACTACGGTTGCCCATTTCTTTTGTTTCTTTATAATAACCTGCTCTTAAAGAAAACTGGTTGTCGTAGGTATATTCTGCTCCAAGAGAAGCTGAATATGTTTGCGCACTAAAAGATTTAAACCAACTGCTGAAAACGCTTTGAGTATGATAATCGTCTATCGCCTGCTGAGATGTATCTGTTGGAAAAGCAGGCACCAATAATTTATTTACATCTAATGCAAGCGTTACTTTATGTTCTTCCTGAAAAGCCCAGGTGTAAGCAAGGCCTGCACCCATGTTTGCAGGAATATAATCTTTAGTATCAGCATTATCTGTATAACCAATTTTGCCGCCAAGGTTAGAAAGTGTGATGCCATAGGTTAACCCGCTGCCATCATCGCTGGTATTATCGCCATATAAAGAAAGATCTGCAGCAAAAGTATTTCCGGCTTTATACGTAACACCATTCGTTGCCACACCATTTGCTAAAGATGAATTGATATACCTTAACGCAACACCAATGCCTAATACATCTGAAAGTTTTCTTGAATATCCAAGATCGAGCGCAAACTCATGCGGACGGCCAGTATTTAATGGATTTCCAAAAGCATCTGTAAATTGAATTTGACCAAGATTAAAATAACGGATACCACCGGAAAATGCCTGGTCATCGTCTAACTTGTGGTAACCTGCCAGCGTTATCATATAAACATCCTGCGCAATATCTTTTAGCCACGGCGTATAGGTTACACCAATTGCATCTGTAGTTGTAGAAAATGGAATTTTACCTAAATCCCAAAAACCCGCATTTGCATCTGGGCTTAAAGCAATACCTGCATCCCCCATACCACCGGAACGGGAATCAGGAGAAATTCGTAAAAAAGGTACTGCAGTAGTTACAATGTTAATGGGAGCAGACTGCGCAATAGCAGAAGAAATATAACAGCAGCCCAGCAGTAAAAGGCAAACTGATGCCAATAAATTTTTTTGCATTATTTTTTTAATTTAATCATTTTGGTTCTTGTACCAGCTTCAACACTTTAGCGTGAATTCTGTAAAAGGGTAAAATTTATTCGATAGAAGTTATTAAGACGATTAAAAATGATTAGTTAGTATAGCAAATATGAATTTTTTTCGGTTTTCTACCAATTATACGTAAAAATAGATGATTAAGTCTGCACTTTTACAACCGTTATTTTTTTCCGCGAACGATTTTATAAATTTTTATTGCACTCATCAGTAAAATTACAAAACACACAAGCCCGATCAAACCCCAAACAAAACTGATGCTTTCTTTTACAGTTGCCAGCATTACTATAGCTACCAAAAAAATGGTTGCCACTTCGTTCCAGATACGCAACTGTTGCGACGAATATTTGAACACACCTTTCATCTGCTGTTTATAAATTTTATGTATCGAAAAATGATAAACATACAGCAACAATACAAAACAAAGTTTAACCAATAACCATCTAGCCGGCTCTGTAAATAAAATCGTGTTCCATTTGCCATCAAACAAAACACTTAACCCAAGTATAAATGTAATAATTGCCGAAGGCCAGGTAATGCCAAACCATAACCTTTTCATCATTACAGAAAATTGTTCATGCAATGCATTTTTTACAATTTCTTCTTTCGCATTCGCCTCGGTATTATAAATAAAAAGACGCGGCATATAAAATAAACCGGCAAACCAGGTTACAATAAAAATAATGTGTAAAGCTTTCAGGTATTGGTATGTCATACACTTTATGTAACTATCATTTCTTTATCGCCGGCCAGATAATTTTTTAACCACGTTGTAACCGTTTCAACCCACGCAGGTTGTGTGTTCATGCATGGAATAAATTCAAACGATTCGCCACCTGCTTCTAAAAAACTTTCTTTTGCACGTATCGCAATTTCTTCCAACGTTTCAAGGCAATCGCTAACAAATGCCGGGCAAACAACAAGCAATCTTTTTATGCCTTCTTTTGGTAATTGCGGTAATCTTGTTTGGGTTGATGGCAGCAGCCACGGATCTCTTCCAAGCCTTGATTGAAATGTTTGTTCAGCTTTTTCTGATGGAATTTTTAAAGCATTCAACACAAGTTCTGTTGTTGTTATAGTTTGATGGCGGTAACAAAATTGATGTGCCACCGAATTTATATGGCAACAATCATTCACTTGCAAACAATGCGTGTGTGTAACATCGCTTTTTTTTATATGGCGTTCAGGCAAACCATGATAACTGAATAAAATTTTATCGTATGCATTATTTAAATACGGCTTCATGCTTTCACACAAAGCATGTATATAAAGGGGGTTATTATAAAACGGTTTAATAGTAACTAATGAAGAAGTATATTTTTTCTTTGCATGAATTGTGCGAATATCTTCCACAGCCGTTTCATAACTTGACATAGCATAATGCGGATACAATGGCATTAATATTATTTCTTCCAGTTCAGGATTTTCTTTATGCAATTTTTCAAGAACATAAGTTGACGATGGGTTTCTATAGCGCATTGCAAGTTCAACAGGTTCATCAAAATTTTTTTGAATGGCTTGTTGCAGTTGTTTGCTTATTACAATTAATGGCGAACCTTCTTCCACCCAAACTTTATTGTATGCTTCAGCAGAATTTTTTGCGCGAAAAG
>JBDUEO010000050.1:0-11284 GCA_040002335.1 Parafilimonas sp.
TTAATTAAAATTTTCATATCAATTTCTTCTGTGTTTGTATAAGTTAATGCTTGTACATCTTCAGCATTATCAATTTCAATAAATAAATAATTATTTTCTTTCGCTCTTAATTTTTGCAAAGCACAGTGTATGAAAATTTTTATCATCCAGGCTTGCAACGTTCCATTAAATTTAAACTGGTTGATGTGCGTAAATACCTGCATAAAACCTTCCTGTAAAATATCTTTAGCATCTTCTCTTGTTTTAGCATAGCGCATACAAACACCCATCATTTTTGCAGCATAGATCTTATATAGTTGATTCTGATAAATACGGTTACCATCAATACAGCCTTGTATTAATGCTTCTTCATTTTTCAAATTTGAATTATCTGTATAATGCATGATGCTGCATTAAAAAAAATGGTTGGGTAAACTTTAAAATATTTAATTATAAGCATCAAAGTTAGCTTTCATTCTGAAGCAATTCTGAATTTAATAATTTTAGTTAATTCTTCTTTTTTATAAATGTTTTCCCAACCATTTTAAAAATTGCTGCATCTGAATAACTGTATAAAAACATTTATGAAAGTTTATCTGGTAAAGCGCTATTTAAAGACATCTGTTTCGCTTATTGTTTTTATAATTTTTACGCTGCTTGTAATAATGTACCTGCCTTGCGAAATTTATAATTTTCAGCCGCCGCAAAAATTTTCAGGCAATTTCTTGTACAATCCTTATAAGAGTTTATCTGCAGATTGGCAGAAAGCAAATTTTCATGCGCATTCCATTGCATGGAATAATGTAACAAACGGCAAACAACCTGCGCAGGAAATTATTGATGCATACAAACAGAAAGGATATGATTATTCATCTGTTTCAAACTACGAGAAAGTATCAAAAGAAGATACTGAATCTAATGCAGTAAATGTATACGAACACGGATATAGCATTCATAAAATTCACCAACTGGTTATAATGCCACAACAGGTTTGCTATAGCGATTTCCCTTTATGGCAATTCACAAGTTCAAAACAATTTGTAATAAATAAATTAAGTAATAATGCGAAAGCTGTTGCAGTGGCGCACCCTTTATTAAAACACAGTTATAGTGATGACGATTTAAGAAAAATAAGTGGCTATAATTTAATGGAAGTTTTAAATCATTCCGGTAATGCTTCATGTAAATGGGATGTGGCACTTTCTGCCGGTAAGCCTGTATGGATAATTGGTGACGATGATACGCACGATGTATTTGATACAACACAAACCTTTAAAAACTGGACAATGATTAACTGCACTGCGCAAAATAAAGATTCACTAATTGAGCATCTTATAAATGGCAATGCCTATGCAGTAAACGGTACAAATGCATTTAACGATAATAAGCTCACTAATGTTGAGGTTAATGGAATGCAGGTTTTACTCAAGTTGCAAAACAAGGCCGATAGCATTAAATTAATTGGGCAAAATGCAGTTGTAAAAAAGGTTTTATATAATGCAAACAATGTTGATTATACGTTTCTTAACAATGATACATACATACGCGCCGTGGTTTACAACAGGCATAGCACAATGTATTTTAACCCGTTTGTACGTAACAATACTGACAAACAGCCACAAAATTTTTTAACCGCGACTATAGATACCACAGATACAATTTTGTACAGATCTTTTTTAATAGTGTGCTGGTTAATGGTATTAACTCTTTTAAATATTGCAGAAGTAAAATATACAATTGCATTATTAAAAAATAAACGGCGCCAGAAAAAATATGCTTTGCAAAATGCTGAATGAGAAATAAACCTGATCTATTTGCTTATGTAATTAAGCATGGTGTATTCATTTTAATATTGGTTGATGTATGGCATTTTGCAACAAAAATTTTTTAATTCTCCAAAATATCTACAGAATCAGGTTTAAGTTTAGCAGCATATCAATAAAATTATTTCTACAAAAAATTAATATACATGTTTAAATCAATTGTATTGTTCGCTGTGGTTGTATTGTTCAGCGCAAGTGCATGTTTCGGGCAAAATAATAATATGCATGTGGCAGATACTTTTCACATTAAAAGCGATGGATGGTGGGATTATATTTTTGTTGATGCGGCTTCAAACAAATTATTTATTTCGCATGGCACACAGGTAAATGTGCTGGATAAAAACACCGGTGATTCAATTGGAATAATTCCAAACACAAAGGGCGTGCATGGTATTGCATTGGTGCATAGTTTAAACAAAGGTTTTACAAGTAATGGAAGGGCGAATAATGTAACAGTGTTTGACCTGAATACATTGCAGGTAACTGATAGCATAGCAACAGGTGAAAATCCTGATGCAATTTTTTATGATGATTATTCAAAAATGATAATTACCTGCAATGGAAGAAGCAAAAATTTAAGCATAATAGATCCGTCAACCGATAAAGTAGTTGCCACAATTGATGTGAAAGGAAAACCGGAAACAGCGGTAAGCGATGGTGAAGGAAAGATTTTTATAAACAATGAAGATAAAAGCGAAATTGAAGTGGTTGATATCAATACAAAAAAATTGATACATAGCTGGCCAATGGCACCGGGTGAATCGCCATCCGGATTGAGCATTGACAGAAAAAATAAATTACTTTTTGCAGGTTGCGATAATAAATTATTAATAGTAATGGATGCTGACAATGGTAAAGTCGTAGCAAAAGTTCCTATCGGGGATGGATGCGATGGAACTGCTTTTGATCCGTCTATACAAACAATCTATTCTTCTAATGGCGAAGGAACTTTAACTATCATAAAAGAAGAATCAAAAGATAAATTTACAGTTGTAAAAAACCTGCCTACAAAACGTGGTGCCAGAACCTTATCTGTTGATGTTAACACGCATTATGTGTATTCGCCAACAGCAGATTTTGGAAACGCAACAGGTGCAAACCAAAGGCCGCCTATGATACCGGGAAGCTTTGAAGTGCTTGTTGTAAAGCCTTAGTTTCTATCTTCTAAATGTATACGTTAAACCCGGTTCAAAATTATAACCGTTGTAATTTAAATTAAATGATAGCGTTCCTTTTTTATCGTCCGCTTTTAGTTTAGCATAATGATGATAGTTATGTACAACCTGTCCGCCGCATAAATACCCTAAAGTAGCACCCACAATAACATCTGTAGCCCAATGTTTATTTTCAGTAATTCGGCTTATACCAACAAGTGAAGCAGCACTGTAAGCAACCACCGGCACCCATGGTGTGGTATTATATTGTTTTGCAAAAACAGTTGCTACAGCAAAGATTACAGTTGCATGTCCCGATGGAAATGAAGTGCTTATTTTTTTATGATACACATTGTTGCCTAAACTGAAAGCTGGGCCATGAAAAGTAGGTTCTGCTTCAGTTGCGTTCGGATAATTATACAATGGCCGCTGGCGGCCTGTAATATTTTTTGCAATGCTCTCAATTAAGCCGCTTGTTATATATGCTTGCGTTGCAAGCAAAGCAGTTGTTTGTAGTTTTTTGTTATTAAAAATAAATCCATAACCGCCTAACGCAACCAATGAATACAATTCATACTTGCCGCCAAAGTTTGTTGCAGCGCTACTTATGCCTGCAACTGCGTTGCTGCTATTATGAATGGTGGTGGCCGTGCGTTGTATTGGTTCATCCAAAGCAACAGAAAAAGCTGCTACAGATGCAGCATATATTCCAATGTGTATCCACTGCTTTGATGTTTGATGAAATGGCGCTGTTACCTGTTGCTTCAAATCATCTCCCATCAAAATAAAACAGGCGGGAAAACTTATTCTTGTGGTTTCTGTATATGCTTTTGCATTGATAAAGTTAGCTTGCCTTCCATCAGTATCAGTTTTTCTATTTACAGTATCAGGCTTGTTACTTAAAGTATCCGGCTGTTGCGCTACAGTATACCCGGTAATAAAAAAAACATGCATTAAAAAACAGCAAAGAAATTCTTTATTAAGTTTCATATTACAATTATAAACGAACAAATGTGTTTGAAAAGTTTGAAGAAAGCTTGAAGATGATTGGCCTATGATAATATGCGCTTGTTTGTTTCATAAAATAAACCGTGAAGAAAAAGTAAACAATATTGCGGATAAATATCTTTTTAGAAATAAAACCTGCTAACTATAATTTGGTTCAACAATTGCTTTGCTTTACACTGTAAAACCTGATAATAAAATAATATAATAACTGCTGCAATGACATCTTCAAAAAAAAATAATAAAATACCTGTTGAGCAAAAGCCGCAAAAAAGCCAGCAGCTTATATTACAGCATACAGAAGAAGCTGCACTTACACAGTTAGAGCGAAACTCAAAAGGATTAATACTTTCAGGAATTTCTGCCGGACTTGATATTGGTTTTTCTGTATTATTAATGTCAATAATGCTCACTTCATTCACCGGCGTTTTCCCTGAACCGGTAGTAAATTTTATTGTTGCAAACATGTATCCTTTAGGTTTCATATTTGTAGTGCTGGGAAGAAGTGAATTATTTACAGAGCACACAACGCTTGCAATATTGCCGGTGTTACAAGGGCTTACATCCATAAAAAAATTATTGCGTCTTTGGGTAATTGTTTATTTCAGCAACATTTTTGGCGGACTGATCTTCGCTTTAATATTATCTTATTTTGCAGCCAAACTTCATTTTTTACATGCCGATGCGTTCGCAAAAATTGCAAACATTTATATTCACAATAACTGGCTTACTCTTTTACTAAGTGCTGCGCTTGCAGGCTGGCTTATGGGTTTGCTGGCATGGCTGGTAGCTGCAGCAAGAGAAACCATCAGCCAGATAGTTCTCATCTTTATAATTACTGCTGCAATTGGTGTTGCAAATTTGCCGCATTGCATTGTTGGAAATATTGAAATTGCATCCGCATTATTCAGTGGCAATGTTACTTTTATTCAATACATAGAATTTCTTGGCCCTGTAACTTTAGGCAATGCCATTGGAGGTGTTTTATTTGTAGGCGTTTTAAAGTTTAGCCATACTGCGCATAGCGGCGAAGAAAAAGAAATTGATATTGAAAATAGTGTTACCATTGAGCCATAACATATTGTTGCAAGAAATTATTTTTATGTAGCCAGCAATCGTTTCTATAGTCTTAATAAACAATACAATTATTATGTTACAAGCTGCATCGTTTCAATTAAGCTTCGTTGTGTCACTCCCTTGTACAGTTGATTTTTCATGGCAGCAATAAAGCCGAAACTTTGAACATCTAAACTTTCACTTCACATCAAAATCAACAACTACCTTTTCAGTTCGCGGATGGCTTTGACAGGTAAGAATAAAACCTTCCGCAACTTCTTCAGGTTCTAATCCATAATTCACATCCATATCAACTTTACCTTCCAACAATTTTGCTTTGCATGTTGTACAAACGCCGCCTTTGCATGCATAAGGCAAATCTGCGCCTTGCTGTAATGCCGCATCTAAAATGCTTGCATTAAAAAATGGAAGATCAAACTCAAAGCTTCTGCCATCAAGTTGAATAGTGATATGCGATACTTCGTCATTATTTGCCGCAACCGTTTGCGTTTGCTTTTTTAATTTCCTTGAAACATCTGTATTGAATAATTCAAAATGAATTTTTTTCGCATCAACATCTTTATGTTGCAGCCAGTCTTTAACAGTAAAAATCATTTCTTCCGGACCGCAAATAAAAAACGCATCCGCATTTAATGAAACTACATGTTTAAATAACTGCGCGCATTTTTCAGCATCAATTCTGCCTTCATTTAATGGCGCTTCCGTATGTTCACGGCTTAAAATATGCACCAACTGTAAACGGTTGATATACTTATTTTTCAGCGCTTCAATTTCTTCTTTAAAAATAATTGAACGGCTTGTGCGGTTGCCATAAATTAAAGCAAATTCACTTTGTGGCTGATTGATCAACCCGGTTTTTATGATAGAAAGAACAGGCGTAATGCCACTGCCTGCAGCAAAACATATATACTGTTTAGCTTCGGTTGAATGTGGCAAAACAAAATGGCCAACCGGCGGCATCAATTCCATTTCATCACCAGTCTGCAAAGTATGATTGGCAAACATGGAGAAAATTCCACCATCAACTTTTTTTACTGCAATACGCCATTCGTTATGCAAAGGCGAACTGCATAATGAGTAGGAACGGCGTACATCTTCACCATTAATTATTGTACGCACCGTTACATGCTGGCCAGGCAAATAAGTAAACTTCTCTTGTAAATTTTCAGGAATATTAAATAAAACAGAAACACAATCATCCGTTTCCCTGCGCACTTCCTGTATGTGAATCTTCTCAAAATGTGTTGACATGTATGCGAGCCTTCGTTATTTTTTTAAGCCATCAATTAAAATAGTAATCATATTTTCTTCCAGTTGTTCGCCGCTTATTTTATGTGTGCTGCGATGCCAGCTTTCTATGCCGCCAACAGCATGCAACACTATTAATACCGCGGTTGACGCATCTATTTTATTTATTTCACCATTTGCAATTCCCTGTTCAATAATGGCGGCAAAACGTTTGCGGTAATTGCGCCGCTGGCTTTGAAAGTTGGAAAGATAAGGATCAGCAAGAAAACGCCATTCGCGATCGCTGATGTAAACTTCTTCAAAATTTTCAAGCAATTGTTTTATATGAAAGCGCAAAATTGTCTCAAACTTTTCAATGGGTGTTGCATCGCTCGCTTCCACTTTGCTCATGTGTTCCCAAAAAACATTCGCCACATTAAAACATATATCATGCAGTAATTCACTTTTAGAACGTATGTGATTGTATAAGCTCGCCGCTTCCACGCCAACGCGTTCAGCAAGGTCGCGCATGCTTGCCGCTTTGTATCCTTTTTCTCTAAAAAGGCTTGCTGCAGCTTTTACAATCACCTCTTTGCGCGATCCATCTTTACCCATTCTTATTCTTGCCATGCAACAAATTTAATTTATAAAATTTACTTATAAAAAGAAGGCTGTTTTTAAGCGGTTTTTTCGAACGAAATTAAAAAACTGTAAATTTCTCAAATACCTGTTTGCAATGCTTCTGTTTGCTTTATAAAATCGTACTGAATGTCTTCATGCAATAAAGACATTGCTGCTTTAATTTTTTTAAGTTGCTGCATATACATATTTGTAAGCGCTTTATTTTTGTGAATGGCAATGCCTGAATCTTTCAGCATTGCACAAAAATGTATCAGTAATTCAACTTCAGTTTGTTTACTGCCAACGTATTTAATATGTTTATTTATGAGCCTTAAAATTTTACGCAATGTTTTTTTGGCGAGGTAAATATTTGAAGTGTTGACATCTTTAAAATTTTCATTTACCATTTCTTTTACCTGCGCGGTATAAGCTTCTGTATTATGTGCTTCAAAAAGTAAATAAGCAAGCAATTCTTTATTGTCTTTTTTAAACCTCGCTAAGCGCAGGCACACATCCATAATTTCTTTAGCTGAAAGATGTTGCAGTTCCAGTTTTATTTCGGCAAGGCTTGCTGTTTTCATTGCAATAAAAATAAACAGAAGTTAGCCAAAATGTAATGTCATTAAAATAATATGTTGCAAAAAAATCGCTTTGCTTATTTCACGGTTCTTCCTTTCCATTTATACGTTCCAAACTTTCCAAGCCAGCCGGAAACAATTGTATATACAATATGAAATGGCTGCATAACAATAAACCACAGCATCAATCTTTGTAATGAATAAAACTTTGCAACACGATACATAAAAGGCATTTCAAGCAATGCTTTCGTTAGCATAAGCAATAGCCAAACCAAAAATATTTTTGGATGAAAAAAGCAAACCACAAACAATATAAATAAAAACAGATTGGTAAAATAAACCAATAACAACACCCAAAAAACACGTTTGTCTTTATAACTTGTTGCTTTGCTTGCCCAGCGGATCCGTTGATTTAAAAAACTTTTCCAATCAGGCATAGGCGCTGTAGTAACAATTGCTTTATCGCTAAATAAATAGCCAATATTTAAAGGATGTTTTGTTTTTATTTTATGCATTAGCAGCATGTCATCACCGCTGGCAATATGATCGGCATTTTTAAAACCATCTACTTCATAAAAAACAGATTTTTTATACGCAAGGTTAGCGCCATTACACATGCTGTGCGCGCCTGCATAAACAGATGCTGCCGTAATGCCTTGCAGGCTTATAAAATCGAGGCATTGAAAAATATTTATGAAAGAATTGCCGCACGTAAACATTACCGGCGCAGCAACAAAAACACGATCGTTTTTTTGAATGTATGCATCAAATAAAGCAAGCCAGTTTTGCGGTACAGCACAATCTGCATCGGTTGTAATTATCCATTCATTCTTACTTTGCGCAATCGCTAATTCAATGGCTCTTTTTTTATAAGAATTTATATTTTCTATAATGCTATTTTTTAAGCTGATGATACGGATATTCGAAAATTCAGTTTGCAATGCGGCAACAATTTCAGGCGTTGAATCGGTTGAAAAATCATCGGCAACAATAATCTCAAACAAGTGCTTTGCATAATTATTACTCTGAATAGAGCGTATGCAGCTTTCTATATTTTCAGCTTCGTTGCGTGCAGGAATAATAACAGAAAATGTTGTTTCAAATGAAATATTACCGGCGCTAAAAATTTTTAATTTATTAAACCAATACAGGTAAGTATTTATCAGCAATAAATAAATGCAAAGCAAAAAAGCAGTAATGTAGATGAACCAAATAAGCACCTGCATAAGCAAAGAAAATCAGAATCAGCCATTCAGCAATGCTATTATTGCTTTTACATATTTTTCTTTCAGTAACTGATGGCCTGCTTCAATAATTTGTATGTTGATATTTTTAGCGTTTTTAAATATGGCAGCGCGTTTACTTACAATAATGCGGTCATATTTTCCAAATAAAAAATTCAGTTGAATATTGTTTTCGGCGCATACTTTTTTTATTGCAGAAAGATCTGGCTTTACTTTTCTCATGCACGTCCATCTTTTATATAACAACATTCGTTGTTGTTTATCATCTAAAAAATGATGCACGAATTTTACAACGCTTTTGTTTAAAATGTTCAGCTTTCCACCTGCATTTATTGATGAAAAAAACCACGACGGGTTCTGCATTGTATAAGAAAAAATTTTATTGCCCGGTTTTGTTTGTGTTGCCATCCAATACCAAACATTTGCGTGTAAACCATCCGGTGCAACCAATGCAATATGCTGAATTTTATAAGAAAATTTATGAATCATATCCATAGCAAAACGGCCGCCCATGCTATAAGCGAGTAAAGAAAATTTTTGATCTTTATTTTGTTGAATCATTTGCGTAATTACATACAGATCATTTGCAGTAAATGGTTTTTTTTCATTCCATTTTGTATTGCCGTGAACAGGAAAATCAATTGCATATAAAGTATAAACTGATGCAAGTTCCTTTTCAAGAAATGCAAACGATCTTCCATCTTCTCCATAACCATGAAAGCAGAATAAAATTTTAGCACCATTGCCAAAAACATAATAATTAATAACAGACGATTTATATGCCAGCGAAAGTTGTTGCATGAAAGACTAACATCTTAACAGAAAAATTTAATATAAAACATTTGATTGTGCGATAAAGATATATAATTTTGATAATGGTTGCATAAACAACTATTATGTCGGCAAGTCATTTTAAAAGAGGCGAACTTTACAGTGTAATAAACGGCATGGCAAGCACGGCTGTTGCCAGAAGTTTGCAAAAAAATTTTCGTAATGCAGGTTTGGAAATAACAATAGAACAATGGACGGTTTTATATCATTTATGGAAGGAAGATAGTTTAAGCCAGCAGGAATTATGTAACCGCACTTACCGCGATAAACCAAGCATTACAAGGCTGATTGATAATTTAGAGAAGCAAAAATTATTAAAACGCGCATCGCACAAAAACGATAAACGCATTAACCTTGTTTGCCTAACGGTTGCGGGCCGCGCTTTACAGGATAGAACATTAGAACTGGCAAATCAAACACTGGATGAAGCATTGAACGGCGTAAAAAAAGAAGATATAGAAACTGTAAAAAATGTTTTGCAAAAAGTATATGATAATTTGAACAGCAGTGTTTAGCTGAACAGCATTAATACAGTACAAGTGAGTGACACAACCGTGATGCCACAACGTAGAAAGCTCATCAACAAAATAAATTCATAAAATATTGATTATGGAATCTGTACAAAATAAAACCTTATTAAAAGGTGGCGAATGGATGATTAAAGAAAGTAATGCTGAAGATACTTTTATTCGCGAAGATTTTACGGAAGAACATGAAATGATTCGCGACATGTGCCGCCAGTTTATAAAAACAGAAGTGTACCCGATATTGGATAGAATTGATAGTTTGGAAAAAGGATTGATGCGTTCATTGCTTACAAAGGCAGGTGAACAGGGATTGCTGGGCACATCATTTCCGGAAGCGTTGGGTGGACTTGGAAAAGATTTTATTACATCAACCATTATTACAGAAGGTTTGGGTGATGGTTTCTCTTTTTCTGTTGCCATTTCTGCACATACGGGAATTGGTTCTTTGCCTATTTTTTACTTTGGAACGGAAGCGCAAAAGCAAAAATATATTCCAAAACTTGCAAGTGGCGAATGGATTGGTTCGTATGGTTTAACCGAACCGAATGCGGGAAGTGATGCATTGAGTGCTAAAACGACTGCGCGGTTAAGCGATGATGGAAAACATTATTTATTAAACGGTCAAAAGTGCTGGATTACAAACGGCGGCTTTGCAGATGTGTACACCGTATTTGCAAAAATTGATGGCGATAAATTTACCGGTTTTATTGTTGAACGCGGTATTGAAGGTTTTACACAAGGGCCGGAAGAACATAAAATGGGTATTAAAGGTTCATCAACAGTTCAATTATATTTCCAGGATTGTAAAGTGCCTGTTGAAAATGTGCTTGGTGAAATTGGCAAAGGCCATTTGATTGCTTTTAATATTTTAAATATTGGCCGGTTAAAATTATGCGCTGCAACAACACAAGGTGCAAAAAGCGCATTGAACATGAGCGTTGAATATGCAATAACAAGAGAACAGTTTAAAACATCAATTTCAAATTTTGGCGCTATAAAAGAAAAGCTTGCAGAAATGGCAATTCGTGTTTGGGCAAGCGAAAGCGGGTTGTACAGAACCACAAATTGGGTTGAAGAAAAACAACAGGCGCTGGAAGCAAAAGGCAAATCGCACACAGAAGCTTTGTTGGGCGCCGCTGAAGAATATGCAATTGAATGTGCCATATTAAAAGTGTATGGAAGTGAAGTGCTGGATTTTGTTGCAGACGAAGGTGTTCA
>JBDUEO010000051.1:0-11211 GCA_040002335.1 Parafilimonas sp.
AAGACTTAACTGGCCTTGGCTTGAAAGAAGCTAAAGACTTAGTTGATGGCGCTCCTAAACCTGTAAAAGAAGGCGTTGCTAAAGCAGAAGCTGAAGAAGTTGCAACAAAACTTAAAGATGCAGGTGCTGATGTAGAAGTAAAATAATTGCACTTCTTAATTAAACGATAGTCCCGCCCACAAGGCGGGATTTTTTGTAACTATGCATCTTGTTTAATAGCGGTTTACTACACCAATAAAATAATAAGATTCTCTTAAAATGACCAGGCTTCTTAAGCAAATTAGAATACTTGCCATATTTTTTATAATTGCACTTATTATAAGTGGTGTAACTGCTTTTTCGGTATATGAAGAGTTGCAATGGATAATTAATTCAAATCTATTTGCTCAAAATTCTGTTATCGCTAAATGGATATATAAAGTTTGGATTGGCGTTAAAAAAACACACCAGGAATTTCCGTTTATATTTTATGGTTTCGACTGGCTTGCATTTGCACATTTAATGATCGCTGTTTTGTTTGTTGGTGTTTACCAACATCCCGTTCGTAACAGGTGGATCATTCAATGGGCAATGATAAGTTGCATTTGTGTTTTGCCTTTAGCATTTATTGCAGGCTTTGTAAGAGGCATACCTTTTTTTCATATATTGATTGATTGTTCATTTGGCGTAGTTGGCTTAATTCCTTTGTTTATCATTCAAACAAAAATTAAAAAACTAGCGATACTTAAACAAGCGCAAAGAAATTTGGCAAAAGGCAATTCTTAAACAAGATTTTATATGACGATAGAACAAGCACAGCAACATGTAGACGCATGGATAAAAACAACCGGCGTACGTTATTTTAGTGAGCTAACTAATCTCGGTATTTTAATGGAAGAAGTGGGCGAGCTTTCAAGAATAATGGTGCGTACTTACGGCGAACAATCGTTTAAAGAATCAGATACAAGCAAATCTTTAAGTGATGAAATGGCTGATGTGCTTTGGGTGTTGCTTTGCGTTGCCAACCAAACAGGAATTAATTTAACCGAAGCATTACAAAAAAATTTTGAAAAGAAAAATATGCGCGATGCTGAAAGACATAAGAATAATGATAAGCTTAGGTAATTGGGTAAATTGATTGGTAAAAGGAATTAGGAATTGGTAACATCAATATTGAAACATTGAAACTTTTGAAAATTGAAACAAACAAACTTTCATCTTTCTGAAATAAAAAATATTGCAGCGCAGTTATGGAATGAATACAGCTCAAAAAAAATATGGGCTTTTCATGCAGAAATGGGCAACGGCAAAACAACTCTCATTAGTGCACTGTGCAATGTTTTGCAGGTAAAAACTTCTGTAAGCAGCCCAACATTTTCAATTATAAATGAATATACAAGCCCTATTGCAGGTACAATTTTTCACATGGATTGGTACCGCCTAAAAAACGAAGCGGAAGCAATACAGGCAGGCTGCGAAGATTGTATTGAAAGCGGCAATTATTGTTTTATTGAATGGCCTGAAAAATTTCCTGATCTTTTGCCGGAAAATACTTTACATATTTCTTTATCAACAATAAATGATGACGAAAGAAGGCTTAGTATTCTTAAAAATTAATTTAAACTTTAATACTAATTTTATCTTTCTAATTAAATTAAATTATGGCAACTACAAGGCCGGTTATCAGTGCAGGTTTCAGTTATGAAACGCAGGAAGAAACATTAGATATAAAACCGCAGAGTACAAAACTCACTATTGGCATTCCCAAAGAAATGGTGTTGCAGGAAAACCGAGTTGCCTTAATTCCCGAAGCAATTAATGTACTTGTAAATAATGGCCACCAGGTTATTGTAGAAACAAAGGCCGGTGAAGGAAGCAAGTATTCAGATAATGATTTTAGTGAAGCCGGTGCGCAAATCGCTTTAAAGAAAAGGGAAGTATATAAAGCGCCAATGCTTATAAAAAGCGCACCTGTAATGGAAGAAGATATTCCTTTTTTACAACTCCATCAAACCATTATTTCGCCTATTCATCTTTCAATGCTAAAAAAAGAATCATTGGAAAAGATGATGGAGAAAAAGGTTACAGCACTTGGTTTTGAAAATTTAAAAGACGATAGCGGCGCCTACCCAATTGTACGTTGTATGAGCGAGATTGCCGGCAGCGCAGCTATGCTTATTGCAGGCCAGTATCTCGGCAGCCAGGAAAATGGCAAAGGCGTTTTGCTTGGCGGCATAAGCGGTATTCCGCCTACAAAAGTTATTATAATTGGCGCTGGTGTTGTGGGTGAATTTGCTGCAAGAACCGCACTTGCAATGGGCGCTTCGGTTAAAGTTTTTGATAATAATGTATATCGTTTAAAACGGCTGCAAAATAATCTTGGCATGCGTGTATGGACGAGTGTTATTGAACCACGAATTCTTTCAAAACAATTAAAAACATGCGAGGTTGCCGTTGGCGCATTAACCAACGAAGCCGGAAGAAGCCCGATAGTTGTTACAGAAGAAATGGTGCACGCAATGCGGCCCGGCAGTGTAATAATTGATGTGAGTATAGATCGTGGCGGCTGCTTTGAAACCAGCGAAATAACTACACATCAACATCCCACATTTGTAAAACACGGAGTGATACATTATTGTGTTCCTAATATTCCAAGCGGTTATGCGCGTACGGCAAGCCACGCCATTAGCAATGTACTGATGCCTTTATTATTAGATGCCGGCGATGCGGGCGGAATAGAAGAAATGGTTTGGCATAATTTCAATTTACGCAATGGTGTGTATTTATATCGCGGGCATCTTACAAACCTGTATATCAGCCAGCGTTTTGATTTGAAATTTACTGATTTAAATTTGTTGATTGCCAGCCAGCGATAAACTATAAACTTTCTTTTTTTATATAATTCAGTGTTGGTAGAGTTTCTACAAAGCAATTTTTATTATATAGAAACTCGCTCAAATTCAGCAACACACTTCAGCATAAATATTTTCATAAAATAGCAAGTTTTCTAAAAGATTTGCCGCATCGAAACATATTAAATAACTGCACCAAAAGTTTAAATAAAGTTTTCTAACTTAGTAAAAAATAATTTTTATGACAACAAAAGAAATTGCAGATCGCCTTATTGAGCTTTGCCGTAAAGGAGATTTTGAAACAACACAATCAGAATTATTTGCTGACGATGTTATAAGCATTGAACCACATGCCACACCGGATTTTGAAAAAGAAACCAAAGGGATAAAAGCGGTGAAAGAAAAAGGCGATAAATGGAATGAAATGGTTGAAACAAATCATAACATTACCGTTTCTGATGCAGTTATTGCAACAAATTCTTTTGCTATTACCATGCGCATGCATGTTACTATGAAAGGCAAAGGAGAAATGGATATGACAGAACTTTGCGTTTATGAAGTAAAAGATGGCAAAATAATTTCCGAACAATTTTTCATGTAGATTTTAAATCTAACGAACATCATTATAGAAAATACTATCAATATTTTCAAGGGCTGTAATACGATATTACGGCCCTGTTGGTTTAAATATTTTGGGCTGAACAACAGAAGAAATTGCTTTATACATCATTACAAAAATATTTTGATGCATTAATGAGTTTGCATGGTAATGAAGGCGCGAAAAAATTTTAAAAGCAAACCCGAAAGATGTTGCCACCATTGACTTTCCGAAAGGAAACATTGATATTGATACGCAAAAAGATTATGAAAATTTATTGAACAGGCAAAAACATATCCTATAAATGAAAAGAATTATTCTTTTGCTTTTTTTAATCGCATCAATTGTAATTACAACAGCAGCACAAACAAAACTTACTGTTGCTGTTGCAGCCAACATGCAATATGCAATGGATGCATTAAAAGCGGAATTTAATAAAACAGATAAAACAGAAATTGATGTTGTACTTAGCGCATCGGGAAAACTAACGCAACAAATTATGCAAAGCGCTCCGTTTGATATTTTTATTTCTGCAGATACAAGCTTTCCGCAAAAACTGGCTGAAGAAAATTTAACCGAAGAGCCGCCAAAAGTGTATGCACAAGGTCTATTGGTTTTATGGAGTGCAAAGCCAAATATTCAGCCAACAAAAAATTTAAAATTGTTGTTAAACGATAATATAAAATACATCGCAATTGCCAACACAAAAACAGCACCTTATGGAACCGCATCTGAAGCAATTTTAAAGAAATATAATTTATATGATAAAATTTCATCGAAGCTTGTAACCGGCGAAAGCATTACACAAACAAGCCAGTTTATTGCAACGCAGGCTGCAGATATTGGTTTCACCGCAAAGTCAATTGTTATATCTGATGAAATGAAAGGCAAAGGAAAATGGGTTGAATTAAATCAGAATGATTATCCGCCAATAAAACAAGCTGCTGTATTATTAAAGTACGCACAAAAAAACAATGCTGTTGAAGCAAAAAAATTTTATGATTTTTTGTATTCAGCAAAAGCAAAAATAATTTATAAAAAGTTTGGATACATTGTACAATAATTTTTTGCAATGATTGAATTAGAACCTTTATGGCTTACGTTTAAACTTGCATGTTGTACAACCATCATTTTATTTTTCATATCAATTCCAATTGCTAACTGGCTGGCAAACAAAAAAAATATTTTTAAAACTGTTGCAGAAGTTATTGTAAGTATGCCGCTGGTATTGCCACCATCGGTGATTGGTTTTTATATGTTACTTGCATTTAGTCCGGGTAATACATTTGGCGCATTCATTGAAAAATGGTTTGACGTTCGTTTGGTTTTTTCTTTTGAAGGATTGCTTGTTGCATCAATCATTTATAGCCTGCCATTTATGGTGCATCCTATTCAATCAGGTTTATCATCACTATCACCAAGTTTAAAAGAAGCATCGTATTCATTGGGCAAAACAAGATGGCAAACATTGATTAAAGTATTGTTGCCAAATATCAAATCATCATTGCTAACAGGCATCGTATTAACGTTTGCACATACAGTTGGTGAGTTTGGCGTAGTGCTGATGATTGGCGGCAATATTCCCGGCAAAACAAGGGTTGCTTCTGTTGCCATTTACGATGAAGTAGAAGCATTTAATTATCACGATGCAAATGTGTATGCAGGTATTTTAATGGTACTTTCATTCATCATTTTATTCATTATGTATTTGTACAACCGCAAGCTGCAACAGGTAAAATTTTTATAAATATTTGTTTGAGTTTATTACATACACAATTTTCAAATTTGAAAAAAACTCAATTTTTTCTTCTGAATTTTATATCACAATTAATAATAATGGCAGGCATAAAAGTAATAATCACCGGTGCAACAGGTATGGTAGGCGAAGGCGTTTTGTTTGAATGTTTACAAAACGAAATGGTTAGCGAAGTTTTAATAATAAACCGCAGGCATTATGATGTGCAGCATCCTAAACTAAAAGAACTTATTGTTCCCGATTTCTTTAAACTAAAAAATTTTGCATTAAACATACAAGATTATAATGCTTGCTTTTTTTGCGCCGGCATAAGTAGTGTAGGCATGAAGGAAGATAAATACAAATACATTACGTACGACACTACACTTGCATTTGCAAAAACGCTACTAATGTATAATCAAAACATGGTATTTACTTATGTTTCAGGTGCAAAAACGGATAGCAAAGAAAAAAGCAGGTTGATGTGGGCACGTGTAAAAGGCAAAACAGAAAATGATTTAGCAAAGCTGGGATTTAAAAACGAATACAATTTTCGCCCCGGAATTATGCAACCATTTGATGGACAGAAAAACTGGAAACGCACATATAAAGTAATTGTAAAAATTATTAAATTCTTTTCTTCAAAGAACGTATTAACGATGCATGAAGTTGGCAAAGCAATGATACATTGTGCAACAAAAGGATTCAATAAAAATGTATTGGAAATAAGTGATATCAAGGCTTTGGCGCATGTGTAAGTTTTCTTTTTATTTTTTGAAAAGGCACAACCTAAAATAAAAAATTCAGCAAAATTTTATGATTGAATTCGCTTTACAAAAAAAACTGCATACAACTGATGGCGAAATGCAATTGCAAATTGATGTGCAGATTGAAAGCGGAAAATTTGTGAGTTTGTATGGTGCATCCGGTGCCGGGAAAACTTCTGTATTACGCATGTTGGCTGGTTTTATGAAGCCTGATAATGGTTCTATTAAAATGAATGATGTGGTTTGGTTTGATGCGCATAAACATATTGATGTTATTCCGCAGCAACGCAGTATTGGTTTTGTTTTCCAGGATTATGCATTGTTTCCAAACATGAATGTAAAAGAAAATATTGCGTTTGCTTTATCTAAAAATGAATCGAAAAATATAGTGGATGAATTACTTGAATTAACAGGATTACTAAATTTTGCAGACAGGAAAATTCAAACACTTTCCGGCGGACAAAAACAGCGTGTTGCATTGGCAAGAGCTATTGCAAAAAAGCCATTGCTCTTATTATTAGACGAACCATTATCAGCCATTGATAATATGATGCGCACACAATTGCAAACAACTTTATTAGAAGTGCATAAGCGTTTTAAATTAACAACTATTTTGGTGAGTCATGATATGGATGAAATAATAAAATTGTCTGATACCATTATTCATTTAGAACATGGAACATTGCAACAAACTACAACGCCGGCTTTCTTTTTCATGCATGAAAACAATGCATCAATATTAACCGGAAATATTATTTCTTTTGAGGAAAATGGATGCCAAACGTTTACGATTGTATTATTAAATAACAGGATGGTGAAAATTAATTCAACAGAACATGATGTTAATTTTACAATTGGAGACAAAGTCGAGATTGTATATAAAAATGCTGCGCCAATAATTCGTAAATTGTGAGTGAGGTAAAAATGATAACAGATAAATTTAATCGCATACATAATTACTTGCGCATTTCGCTAACCGATAATTGCAACCTTCGTTGCTTTTATTGCATGCCCGAAGAAGATTATGATTTCACACCTGCTTCCCGTTTGATGCAGGCTGATGAAATTGAAACACTCGCAAAAATTTTTGTTGAACAAGGTGTAACTAAAATACGTTTAACGGGTGGTGAACCATTGGTAAGAAAAGATGCTGCGAAAATTATTTTGGCTTTGTCAAAGTTGCCGGTTGAGTTAACGCTTACTACAAACGCCACACGATTGCACGATTTTGTGGATGTGTTGAAAGAAGCAAGAATAAAATCAGTTAACATTAGTTTGGATACGTTGCAACCTGATAAATTTCTATTGATAACAAGGCGTGATTTATTTCATCGTGTACGAAGCAACATTGAATTGTTGTTACATCACCAGTTTAAAGTAAAAATAAATGTCGTAGTGATGAAGGGTTTTAATGATGATGAGATAAATGATTTTATTGAATGGACAATGAATAATCCTGTTGAAGTACGCTTCATAGAATTTATGCCATTTAGCGGTAACCGCTGGACATGCAATAAAGTTATTTCGCTTGATGAAATACTTTCAATCATCAACACAAAATATTCTTTTCTACCATTGCAAAATAGTAAAAACGATACAGCAAAACATTTTATGGTTCCCGGTCATGTTGGATCGTTTGCAGTTATCAGCACAATGAGTTCGCCTTTTTGCAGCGGTTGCAATCGCATGCGTTTAACGGCTGATGGCAAGATGAAAAATTGTCTTTTCTCAAATGGTGAAATGGATTTGCTAAGTGCTTTAAGAAATGGCGATGATGTGTTGCCACTTATTCATCAAAATATAAAAATGAAAGCAAAAGAGTTGGGCGGACAATTTATTGCTGACATTGATGCAATTGATGCAACGCATATTGCAAACAGAAGCATGATTACAATTGGAGGATAATGATCTCAGTAAACGAAGCAAAAACAATAATCAAAAATAATGTTGAAGCTTTGCCTTCAATAAAAATTCTATTGGCAGATGCTGTTGGTTTTGTTTTGGCAGAAGATGTTTTTTCAAAAATTGATTTTCCGCCGTTCAATCAATCAAATGTTGATGGTTACGCAATTGCATTTAAAGATGTGCATGAAAGATTAAGTATTGATGGAGAAGTTGCTGCAGGTGATGATAAAAATGTTTGCTTACAAACTAAAAAAGCAATAAGAATTTTTACAGGCGCTGCTGTTCCCAACTATGCTGATACAGTTGTAATGCAGGAAAAAATTACTATTGAAAATGATGAATTAATTATTAATGATGAACAGTTAAAACAGTATTCAAATTTTCGCACAAAAGGAAAAGACATTAAGCAAGGCGCACTCGCTTTGCATAAAAATGAATATTTACCGGCAGGCGCAATTGGTTTTTTGTCAGTGCTTGGAATTACAGAAGTATGTGTTCATAAAAAACCTTCTGTAAGCATAATTATTACAGGCAATGAATTGCAACAACCGGGAAATAATTTGCAACACGCACAAGTTTACGAAGCAAATTCATTCATGTTGAAATCAGCCTTGCATCAATTGCATTTTTATAATGTACAAGTTTTTTATGCTGATGATAATTTGGAAAGATTAACCTCTACATTAAATGATGCTTTAATTAACAGTGATGTTGTTATGTTATGTGGCGGAATAAGCGTTGGCGATTATGATTTTGTATTGCAGGCAGCAATGAATTGTGGCGTTGAAAAATTGTTTCATAAAGTAAAACAGCGACCTGGCAAGCCTTTATATTTTGGAAAAAAAGAAAATAAAATAGTATTTGGTTTGCCCGGAAATCCATCTTCTGTATTGACATGCTTTTATGAATATGTAGTTGAAGCTTTATCAATTATGATCAATAAAAAAAATATAGTAAAAGTGATGAAAGCCTTGCTGGCAAACAATTATATGAAAATTTCAGGACTTACTTTTTTTCTAAAAGGATTAATTGAAGATGATACAGTTATCGCGCTGGATGCACAGGAAAGTTATCGTTTAAGTTCTTATGCAAAAGCAAATTGCTTAATAAAAATGGAAGAAGATAAAACAGAATATAAAAAAGGCGATGTTGTTGAAGTGCATCTATTGTTTTAAGTTTTGTGCTTGTGCCTTAATATTTCTATTGAACCACAAAGACACTAAGGACATAAATCAGTTTAAATGATAATAAAAATTTTTGGTCAGTTAATTGATGTTATTGGAAAAGAAAACCTTGCTTTTGATGTTGTTGAAGACACTAATGCATTGATAAAAAAGTTACAGGAAATGTATCCGCCTTTAACTAATTTAAAATATGCAATTGCTATAAATAAAAAAATTATCCAAAACAACACAGCGTTAAAACAAGATACCGAAATTGCTTTATTACCACCATTTTCCGGGGGATAAATGAATAATCAAACATCATACGAACGTTACCAACGACAAATTCTTTTAAAAGAATTTGGTATTAAATCACAGCAAAAATTATTGCAATCAAAAGTATTGGTTGTTGGTGCCGGTGGTTTAGGTTGTGCAGCATTGCAATACCTTGTTGCAGCCGGGGTTGGTACAATTGGAATTGTTGATGATGATATTGTTTCACTTACTAATCTGCATCGCCAGGTTTTGTATAACATGCAGGATATTGGTTTATCAAAAGCCAAAGTTGCTGCTGATAAATTAAAAGCATTGAATGATGAAATAATCATCAACATTTACAATGAAAGATTAACTAATCAAAATGCATTTGGCATTATAAATAATTACCAAATTGTTGTAGATGGCACCGATAATTTTTCATCGAGATATATGATCAATGATGCTTGTGTGTTATTGAGCAAACCTTTGGTGTATGCTGCAATTTCGAAATTTGAAGGACAGCTTGCAGTGTTGAATGTAAAAAATAACACGAATACAAGAGCCATAAATTATAGGGATTTATTTCCCGTTCCACCAAAAAATGATGAAATTTTAAATTGTGCGGAAGCAGGTGTATTAGGTATTTTACCTGGAATTATTGGAACGATGCAAGCAAATGAAACCATTAAATTAATTACCGGAATTGGTGAACCTTTAATAAATAAATTACTTACTTATAATGCGCTCAATAATTCAGTATATGAATTTGGTTTATCAGCTAATGAAGAGGCACAGGCATTTATCCCAACATATAAAAATGCTTTTTTAAAAATGAATTATGAATGGCTTTGCTCATCAACATTAAATAATCAATTCGAGATTGATACTCTAAAGTTTGATAGCTTAATTGAAGATGATAACACGATGATTATTGATGTACGTGAAAAAAATGAACAACCAGTGGTTGATGAATTTAAACATGTACAAATTTCTTTGAGTGAATTATCAAATAAACAAATGCTGATTGAGGAAGATACCATCATTTTGTTTTGCCAAACAGGAACAAGAAGTTTACAGGCAGCTAAATTGATGTATGAAGTTTTTAATCAATCAAAAAAAATAGTTAGTTTGAAAGGCGGAATTTTTGAATGGAAGAAGAAACATCAATTTCAAGAAATAAAATAACAAATCGTGACTGAAAAAAACTCCAAAAATATTTTTTTTGATGGTGCTATCATCGCATCATTTATTGCTGAGCAAATTCAAAAACACAGCACAAAAACAAATATTGGTGCACATAGCATTTTTTTAGGACAAGTAAGAAATGATTTGATTGATGATAAGAAAGTTGCTGCAATTGAATACACGACATACAAAGAAATGGCATTAGAAAAAATGCTTGAAATACGCGAAGTAATTTTTGATAAATATGCATTAACGTGCATGCATATTTATCATAGTTTGGGCAAAGTAAATGCGGGCGAAATAAGCTTGTTCGTGTTTGCTTCATCGCAACATCGCCGTGCCGCAATTGACGCCTGCAACGATGTAGTTGAACGTATAAAAAATGAATTGCCGGTTTGGGGAAAAGAAATTTTTGAAGACGAGACATACACATGGAAACAAAATACGAATGGTTAACATCACACATAAACAAAACAGTTTGCGCAAGGCAATTGCCAGCGCTGTTGTAAAAGTTTCGAAACAGGAAACGATTGATGCAATACAAAATAAGTTAGTGCCAAAAGGTGATGTGTTTGAATTTTCAAGAGCAGCAGGTTTGCTGGCAATTAAGAAAACAAGCGATGTAATTCCTGATTGTCATCCGCTGCCGGTAGAGTTTGCTTCGATAACTTATTCGGTTGAAGGTTTGCAGGTTTTTATTCATGTAGAAGTACATACCATTTATAAAACCGGTGTTGAAGTGGAAGCCATGCATGGCGCATCTGTTGTG
>JBDUEO010000052.1:0-11205 GCA_040002335.1 Parafilimonas sp.
CGTTAATATAAACGGTTGCACCTTCTGCGGCCAATAATTTTGCTGTGGCAAACCCAATGCCTGCTGTTGATCCGGTTACCAGTGCTGTTTTGTTTTTTAATTGTAAATCCATTGTTCATTTTTTATAAGTTATTAATGTTTTGGTCTTGATATTTTTAGTAATTGAAAATTTATATCGATGAGTAACGCTAATCTACAGGAACGATCTTTATAAAAAAGCTATACTTGTAATTTTTATCTTCCATCAATTTTTTTAAGCTATTAAGATTATTTTGCCTTGAGTTGATTTTTGTAAAACTGCGCTCAATTAATTTATAAATGGTAACATTTTCGTTCCAGGCAACGTAAGTGGAAGAATCATTTGTAGACGGAGAAATGTAATTAATGATGATGTTGAAGCATCGCCCAGGTTTCGTATTAATGAGACTTCAAGCGGGTTTATTTGATGTAACGCATAATATTGCCCGCTGCTTAAAGTTGCTCTTTGATCAGTAGTATAATCGCCGGAAATTTTAATGTTGTTGTTGCCAAGATCCGAATTCCATTTTTTCCAGTTATTCAGATCGTTGATTTGTTTTGCAACATCATACAACTGCGCTTTAATAACAATTTCTCTTTTATTATTGAATGGAATAAGGCTAAAGGCAACAATTAGAATTATAAGCACAGCAGCGATAAAAAGTTTCTTCGCTTCCATATAGTTATTGCGCAAACTTAATCATTCAAAGCATGTATCATAGCTTTTACTTCAGCTTCATCAGCAATATAAACCTGGCCATAATCATTCACTTCTTTGTTGATATAGGTAACAGGATTTGGCGCAATTTTTCTTGCAGAAGAATGAAATTCTTTAGCACCACTTTCTTTTTTAAGCTTTGCAATATTGGATGATTTTACGCCGGCGCCAGGCATTATAATTATTCTGTCACTTGCTTGTTCAACCAGTTTTTTTAAAAGATTTGCAGCATCAGGCGCAGCAGCTTTTTGTCCTGATGTAAGAACGCGTTCGCAACCGCAACTAATAATATCTTCCAACGCTTTAAATGCATCAGGTGCACAATCAAACACACGATTACAGGTAACACCCATTGGTCCCGCCCATTCAACAATGTGCTTTAATTTTTCTGTATCAATCTCTGAATTAATCTTAGATATACCAACAGAAATTCCATCACAACCTAACTTTTTGCACATTTCAATATCATCTTTTAAAATCGCAAACTCTTCATCACTATAAAAATAGTTACCAGATCTTGGGCGTAAAATCGGGTATAATAAAATAGAAATTTTTTCTCTCGCAAGTTTAATCGTTCCATAACTTGGAGTAGTGCCTCCTTCAATTGGATTGTCGCATAATTCAACACGAACTGCGCCGCATTTTTCAGCAATCAAACATGAATCAATATGAAAAGCGCAAACTTCTAAAACAGCTTTATCAATCATTATTTTTTAAACTTCATTTTTACTTGTAATAACTTTTTGCAGCAAAAACATCGGTTACAGTTTTGCTTTTTACAGAATACACGAAGCCTGGTTGCAAACTAAAACCGCCATATTCGCCATTTTTATTCAGCGCAATAAAACCAACCTGTATATCTTTTGTCTTTTCCGGGCTGCGCTGCACAATTCTTTCAACAGCTTCCCTGCACGCATCTTCAGGATTTTTTCCCTGCCGCATTAATTCAACAACAAGATGAGAACCCACAATGCGAATTACTTCTTCGCCAACACCGGTTGATGTAGCTGCACCAATTTCATTATCTACATACAAGCCTGCACCAATAATTGGTGAGTCGCCAACACGCCCATGCATTTTATAAGCAAGGCCGCTTGTAGTGCACGCGCCGCTTAAATTTCCGTTTGCATCCATCGCCATCATACCAATAGTATCATGATTGTCTTTGCCACCGGGCATGGGATCTGTTTTCTTATCATACAACCTGTTTTCAATATTCATTTCAGGTTTGTAGTTAGAAGTTTTCAACCATTCTTTCCATGCTTTTTCACTTTCAGGTGTAAGCAGGTTTTCTTTTTTAAAGCCGTTAGCTAATGCAAACTGAAGTGCACCTTCACCTGCCAAAACTATATGCGGCGTTTTTTCCATCACCAAACGCGCAACAGAAATAGCATGCACAATATTTTCTAAACACATTACAGAACCGCAGTTATAATTTTCATCCATTATGCACGCATCTAATGTTACATGCCCGTCACGATCGGGCAAGCCGCCGATACCAATTGTTTGATTGGTAGGATCAGCTTCCGGAATTCTTACACCGGCTTCAACAGCATCCAGCGAGCGGCCGCCTTTGCTTAAAATTTCCCATGCGCCAATGTTTGCTGTTTTACCAAATTCCCACGTAGAAACTACAACAGGGCTGTCTTTTACAATATGTATTTTTTTATTTTGTGCAATGATGTTTGTGCCGCTTAATGCTGCTGCAGAACCAAGCGCTGCTGTTTGCAAAAACTTTCTTCTTGATGACATGATAAAAATTGGTGTTTGAATAATTTATTTGAATGGAAACATCAACATCTATATTTTTTTGCCCGACTTTTTTTATAGATCATGATGTTTCCAGGCAAAGTAACATTATCTAAAAATGCAAGATGCAATTTTCCTGCATCAAATGTTTTACTGTTTTGCAGAATATAATAACAAGTGATTTATTGATGATGAAATATTTAATGCGGCGCAATAAAGGCAGTATCCATTTCTTCCAGTGTTTTTCCTTTTGTTTCTTTTACAACAGTTGAACTGAAGATGAGATTGATTACACTGAAAAAAGCGAAAGCCCAGAAAGTATAAGCCGGCCCTGCTTTTTCAAGCAGCCATGGAAAAAATTGGCCAACAAGCCACACCGCAATCCATAAAGCCATTGTGCAAATTGTAACTCCCTTTACACGCATATGTGTTGGAAATATTTCATTAATAATAATCCATGTAATCGGGCCAATTGAAAAGGCAAAACAAGTAATATATATAAGCATCAGCACCAGCAAAAAAATGCCGTGCGTGTTGTTTGTATAAAAAAGAAAACCACAAAGTATTAATGAAATAATAATTCCTGTTAACCCGATTTTCAATAAAATTTTACGGCCATATTTATCAACATAAGAAATAGCAATTATAGTTGCTAAAAAATTTACAGAACCAATAATAACCTGGAACAATAATGCATTGCTTGTATTAATACCTGCTGATTGAAATATGGTTGGCCCATAATAAATGATGGCATTTATACCTGAGAATTGTTGCAGTACAGCTATCACAATTCCAATAATTAAAGGAATGCGAATAGATGGATGAAATAACGAAACAGATGCTTTTTCCGATCTTTTTTTCGCATGTTCAATATCGCTGAGTTCCTTATCTGCTGCGGGTTTTGGGCGAACAGTGTACAAAATATTTTGCGCTTCATTAATCTTATTTACTTCAACTAACCAGCGCGGGCTTTCCGGCACTTTTATCAGCAGTAATAAAAAAATAAATGATGGTAAGCTCATCACCAAAAACATTCCGCGCCAGGGTTCTGCAAACAATTCATTTGCACTATTGGTTGAATAGGATAAAATAGCTGCATTTGAAAAATAGGCAAGTAAAATTCCAAATGTTATGGCAAGTTGGTAAAATGCAACCATACGTCCTCTTTTATCTGCAGGCGCAAATTCAGATATATACATGGGTGATATTACGGATGCCATTCCAACACCAATACCGCCAATCATTCTTGACATAACGAGCAGTGTAAATGAAGAAGCAAAGCCGCATCCAAAACCTGAGAATAAAAACATTATTGCTGCGATGATGATGCTTTTTTTACGGCCAATTCTATCACTGATAATGCCCGTTGTAAATACACCAATAATGCTTCCCAGTAAACCACTGCTTACCATCCATCCTTCTGAAACAGTGCTTAAATTAAACTGTGTTTTTACAAAGCTGATAGCACCTGAAATAACGGCTGTATCAAACCCAAATAATAATCCGCCAACTGCTACAGCAAGGCAGATATAGTTTGTTCGTTTTGTGAAATTCATAAGGCAATTGTAATTGTTGAGTGATAAAAAAATCTATGGTTCTGTGCGTGTATAATCATCTTCATAACGCTGAATATCTGCCTGCTGCCAGTTACCAAAAGCAACTTCCAACACGCGAACAGCAGTATCATCTTTGCATGTTAAACGATGCCGTTCATTTGCAGGAATCCATATTTCATCGCCGGCTTTGCAATCTTTTATTTCATCGCCAACCTGCACTGTTGCGCCATCATCAATTACTATCCATAACTCTGCGCGGCCTGTATGCGATTGAAGGCTTAAACGCTGGCCAGGCAACACGCTCATTAAACTCACGGTGCAATCTTCGTTGAATGCAAACTGTTTAAATGTGCCCCACGGCCTTGATACAAAAGCAACGTCTGGCTTTGCATCGGGAATTGGTTTGGTTACGTATTCGCTCATTATATTTTATGCTTTATCTTTTTTAAAATATTAATCGTTTTACACGTCATTTCAAAGAAGGAGAAATCTCCTGAATAGTTAAACTCTTTAATATTGTAGAGCTGTCTCGTTATCTCGATATGACGCTTAAAAGACTTTATTCAATAAAACCAACTTAAGCTTTCAAGACCTAACAGGTTTTTAAAACCTGTTAGGTCTGTTCTTTACCTTACGCTTTAAATCTTATAAATGCTTTTAATGTTGCACATTCTTTTCCATCACTTTCGCCATGCGGACGAATGGTATATTCTTTTACCGATTCCGGAATAATAAATGTTTCTGCATAATGCACAATGAACGGATCAAATGAATTGATTGGGCTTTCAACAATCGCTTCGCGGCCTTCAATTAAATTCAAAACATTTACGCTTCCGTTTGTTGTATGTGCAACTTTTTTTGAGAACCAATGCCTTCTTGTTTCTATAAATTCAGTTTCGTGCAAACCGGTATATTCTTCGCGCCAGCCATCACCTTTATTTATTTCTTTTATTGTATTGAGAAGATGCTGATGCGTCCATTCTGTTCTATGTTTCCAGTCAATAACTTTTTCGCCATGTTTTATGTTAATGGGCCGCGGCTTTCCATCTAAACCCAATCTTCCCCAATCCCATAATTTAAAAGTGAAAATGTATGGCGTTGCGCTTATTTCAAGCACCATACTTCCCCTGCCTGAACAATGTATTGTGCCTGCAGGAATTAAAACATGATCATGTTTTTTTACAGGAATTTTGTTAACGAATTTATCTGCATCAAAAGGTTGTTTTCCTTGTTGCGCTTCGTTTAATTCAGTGATCATTTGTTTTGGCTCTGCGTTATCTTTCAAACCTAAATAAACATACGCACCTTCATCTGCATCCAGCATATAATAGCTTTCATCCTGCGTATAAAACATGCCGAATTTTTCGCGGATATATTCATTTGTTGGGTGAACCTGCAGGCTTAAATTGCCGCCTTCAATCGTATCTAAAAAATCAAAACGAATTGGAAATTCTGCGCCAAATCTTGCTTCAACAACATCGCCCAATAATTCTTTTGGCTGCGCAAAAACAACATTAATAGACGGCGTTTCAAAAACGATATCACCAAATTGCAATAACAAACTATTTTCTTCAGGCACACCATCAAAGCACCACGCGAAATTTTTTTCATTCTTATCAAGATCGCAATATTTTTTCATCCATTGACCACCCCACGGACCAGGATCAAAAAAAGGAACAACGCGAAAAGGCTGGTGTGCGGTTTGTTCCAGTGCTTTGTTTAGAGCCTTGCCATCAACAATTTTAGGCGCATCTTTCTTTACTGTATCAACAACAAAATCCCATTGGTTGATCAATGTTCTTTTGTGTTTATCAACTACACGCCAATCAACAAAGTATGCTTGTTTATATTGAAGTGAAGCCTTCAATTCTTTATTCTTTATACCAAGATTACTTACTTCATTTCTGCGCTGCCGAAGCTGGCCTTCCCAACGCGTCATATCAAAATAAATAAGCAGATCATATTGCTCAGCAAGTAATGTTGCGCCAACACCATGAATAATTGTTGTGGCTTGCTTTGAGTTTATTTCTTTTTTAAATTGTTCTATCTTATCAAGATCAAAAAAATCTTTTAAAGTAAGCCTTGTGATGTAACCAAAAACTGCATCATCCGTAACATCAGGATAAACCATTTTACTGATCACATCTTCAGGCAACATATAATCTTTCGTAAAAATAAAATCACCTTTAATATTAGATTGAAGATTGGTTAAAACTTCTTCATCTGAAATTTCAGTGTAACATTCAACCGCAACAATTTTTTTGGTTGATGATATAGATTGAATGCGATCATTAATAACAGCACATACATCATTCCATCCTTGTTTGCACAATACATTTTTTTCTTTTACGCGTACTACGGGAAACTTATTGTAATTAGGAACGAACTCGGCCATTATCAGGTTTTTATTTTATTTTGAAATGATGTGTTTTAAATTTTATGTTGAATGCAATACACAGCGCCATATAAACCTGCATCAGCCAAAAGTGTTGATGCACGAATATCAACTTTTCCCCAAGGCGTCCATGCATGTTGATGTACTTTTTCTTTTATAAGCGGAATCAATTCATCCTGCCTTTGCATAACGCCGCCGCCAATAACAACAACTTCAGGATCGTATGCATGAATAAGATTAACGATAGCGGCAGACCATACTTCAACACAATCGTTTTTAAATTCAATTGCGAGTGTATCATTTTTATCTGCTTCAATAAATAATGTTTCAAAATCTATAACCGATACATTTGATAAAGAACTTTTTTTAAACTGTTTATGCGCTGTAATTCTTTCTTTCAAACTCCAGGTTGAGGCATACGTTTCGGCGCAACCTTTATTGCCGCAATTGCACATTCTTCCATCATACTTAACAGAAATATGGCCGCCCAAACAACCGGCCTGGAAATGTTTGCCGCGCAATAATTTTCCTTCTGTTATTACTGATGTGCCGATGCCTGTTCCAATCGTCATTACAACTAAATCATTTGTGTCTTTGGCTGCACCAAATTTCCATTCGCCAACCGCAGCAAGCCGCGCATCGTTATCCATAAAAAAATCAACGTTCCAGTTTTCTTTTATCCAATCATCAATATAAATATTTAATGCATCATCATACTTTGCGTTGGTACTTAAAATTCTGTTTACTTTCGGATCAACCAAACCAGGAAAACCAAAACCAATTCCTTTAAAATCTTTTGCATCAACATTGTTTGTTTGCAACAAACTATCAATCTGTTCTTTTACAACGGGCAACGTTGCTGCCAGGCCTTTTGATGATTGCGCCCGAATCATTTTTTTGTCTATCAGCACATCATCTTGCACCAATCCAAGTTTTATTCTTGTGCCACCAAGATCAATACCGATAAAAAAATTGTTCATTGCAATCGTTTATATAATTACCTATTTACCAACTCTGGCTTGTCATCTTTTTTAATAAGAATTTTTGAAAAACCCTCTTCACTTATTGATGCATAATCATGGCCTGCATCTGAAGGCCAGAATGCGCTGAAAGAAAGTATTCCATCGCCGGTGTTTGCGGTGCGATGCGCTGTATTACTTTTTATATAATGCATACTTCCGGGAAACATTTTTTCAGCCCATGTATTGCGATTATTATCCATTAAAATCAACATGCCTTCGCCTTTCAGCGTGCAGTAAAATTCGCCACGATTTCTTATTTTATGAAAATGGCCTTTCGTCATAAAATATTCATTACCTACAACGCCGGGATGTATGTATGTTATACCAAAAAATAACCCGCCTTCTGTGTTAAGCTCAACAGGTAAATACGACTCAACTTCATACACAATTGTTTCGGAATCTATTTTTCCCAAAGCCTCTTTGTCAAAAAAAATATCCTTTAAATTCTTTAGCCTTCTGTCTATTTTAGTAATATTTCTGCCTTCTAATTTTTCATTTATAAATGTTATTTCCGGTTCTGTAATTGTATTCATCAAAATTAATTTGGAATTTAGAAGGATTGCCTGTCTATCATAACAAAAGGATTCTCCACTATTTCAGGCTGACTGTATATGATCATATCCGCCATTGTTTTTCCCATCTTTTCAAAATCTGTTGTAATGGTAGTAATACCGTTGCCAATCACACTTTTTAAATTTGTTTCATTGTAAGAAATTACACCAATGTCTTTACCAAGTTGCCAGTTTTTTGTTTTCGCGAGATTTACTATTTCAACAAGATCATTATCTTCAATAACAATAAAAGCATCTTGTCTTTTTATATCTTTTATATCAACAGAACTTTTTACCGCTGTAGTTAATGCTTTTGTTTTTGAAAATTTGTTGAAGCCTGTAATAATATCTTTTGTACGCAGGCTCTCAGGAAAAACCAGGAATAATCTTTTATATTTTGAAAGCAGGTGCTGATTAGAAACTAGTATGGTATAAATATCTTTTTCAAAGTTTTGATATACGCCGGGATATTGTTTTTTGTATTCCTTATAACCAACATCCAGGAGAAAAGTATTTTTCTGATCAAGTTTTGAAAGTATAGCAGATGCTTCCTGATTTACTTCAGGCATTATAATAAATGTGTTATAATAACCTGACTGCTCACGTATAAGCGTTTCAAACATTTTTATGCTGTGGTGATGAAAATAAATATCGAGCGTACAGCTTTTAGGAAGGTTATTTAGCAAGGCATTAAACAGCGTTTCTTTATACGGCGTAAACGTGCTGAACAGCAAAAAGATACGTTTATTTTTTTGAGTATTAGTGCTTGAAACAAAGTAGCCCTTGCCGGGAATTGAATCTATAATGCCGGATGCACGTAAATCATTATAGGCGCTGAATACGGAACCGCGTGCAAGAGAAAACTCTTCTGAAATTTTATTAACAGATGGTAAAATATCGTCTTTCGCTAAAACTCCATTATCAATATTGCGGTAAATAGATTGTACTATTTGCTTATAAACCGGAGTTGCAAGGGATGTATCAATTTGTATAAGCTCGGCAATAGTTTTTTTCATTGCAATTTTCTCTTTGCTTTGTAAAGGTAATAGATTTTTTAAATTTTAAACAGGTATATACTGGTATAATTTATTAATTATAATTCTTTGCTGAAAAGCGCGTGTTTTAAATTTTGAAAAGTATATATGATTTCTTGTCTGCGATTCCAAGATACAAATAGTTGTGGCAACATATAAAATTTGTATTGATGATGGCAAAGGGCAAATGAGAAAAAGCAACTGCTGCACAGCAATAATTGTTTAGTGTTTACACACATAAATACTACATTTAAAATGTATACAAGTGTAAATTAAAAAAAGAAAGTAACTACACTTTTACGTATTGCAACTAATAAGTTTAACGCGTTTAAAAATGAGAAAGAAATATACAACGGCAATTATATGTTTGTGTTTGATAACTGCAGCATCTTGTTCGGCACAAAAACAGTTAACTGCCGATGAAAGCTTCATCAACCTCATCAATAAAAATTTTGCAGATGCTGCTGCGCAGTATAAAGTGATGATGCACGCATTGCCGCCGCAACAGTTTCCAAAAACATTTGAGCATGATAGTTTGCAAACAAGTGGCCCCGATTGGTGGTGCAGCGGTTTTTACGCAGGCAGTTTATTATACATTTATGAGCAAACAAAAGACACTGTTTTATATAATGAAGCATTGCGCATGTTAGCGTTGCTTTCAAAAGAACAATATAATACCACCACGCACGATTTGGGTTTTATGATGTATTGCAGCTTTGGTAATGCCTTTCGATTAAACTCAAATAATCAATGGAAACAAATATTATTGAACAGCGCGAAATCCCTGGCTTCCCGTTTTAATCCAACGGTTGGATGTATTAGATCATGGAATGCAAAACCATCCGATTTTTTGGTGATCATTGATAACATGATGAACCTGGAATTGCTGTTTTGGGCAACACACGAAACCGGCGATTCATCTTTCTATAACATTGCTGTTACACACGCAAACACAACAATGATGCATCATTTCAGAAACGATTACAGTTCTTATCATATAGTAAATTATAATCCGCAAACGGGTGCCGTACAGCAACGTAAAACTGCACAAGGCGCATCAGATAGTTCGGCGTGGGCGCGTGGACAATCGTGGGGTTTATACGGTTACACAGTGATGTATCGCGAAACGAAAAATAAAAAATATTTAGACCAGGCAAACCATATCGCAGATTTTATTTTAAACAATCCCAATCTTCCGGCAGATAAAATTCCTTACTGGGATTATAATGCTGCAGATATTCCAAATGCTTTGTGCGATGCATCTGCCGCAGCAATAATGGCTTCCGCTTTTATTGAATTAAGCAAATATGCCAATAAAGAAAATGCAAAAAAATATATGTCAGTTGCCAAAACAATTTTGCTCAATTTATCATCTGCGCAATACAAAGCAGACATTGGTACAAACGGTGGTTTTATATTGAAACATTCAGTAGGCAATATGCCGCAACATTCGGAAATAGATGTGCCGCTTACTTATGCGGATTATTATTTTTTAGAAGCGATGAAGCGTTATAAAGATGCGATTGATAAAAAATAATTAAGCTGGTTAATTAATAAAAACTTGCATAATAAAATCTGTGATGATATAAAAATTCAGTTAAGCATGAAGAAATATATACTACAGATAATTGTTATGTTTTCCATATTTAATTGTCATGCGCAAACACATACATTTTCAATTATTAACCCGCTTTCAATTAAAAGACAAGATGAACTGGTTGTAATAAAAAGATCAGATATTGAAAAATATTTTAGAAACAACATGAATGATTTTCATTATGAAATTACATCAGCAAAAAAGAAAATAAATTTTCAAAACGTTGATTTGAATAATGATGAACATTGGGATGAACTTGTTTTTTTAGCTTCCTTCAAACCAAATGAAAAAAAGGATTTTACTATAGAAAGCGTGATTAATCAAAAGTCTTTTCGCAGCAATTTTTCTGAAACATTTGCGCACGTACGAATGAAGCCAAAGAATAAGGATAATAGTTTTGGCGAAAGCATTACATGCGCAACAATGCCTTATCAAAATTCACCAAACGATTTCGCAAAAAATCCACTTCCGCCATATTTAACCGAAGGCCCAGCCTGGGAGAATGATAAGGTTGCATTTCGTTTATATTTCGATACAAGAAACACCATTGATATTTATGGCAAGC
>JBDUEO010000053.1:0-11185 GCA_040002335.1 Parafilimonas sp.
TGAATAAATATAAAAGTGTTGAAAAATTACGCAGCCAGCTTGTATTTACAACACATACGCCTGAAGAAGCCGGCAACGAAAAACATGATATTTATCTGTGCCAGAAAATGAGTTATTTCTGCGGATTAAGTGTTGATGAAGTTAGAAAATTAACAGGCCTTGAAGACAACCAGTTTAATCATTCACTGGTTGCATTGCGTTTTGCAAAACTGGCTAATGGCGTTTCGCAACTTCACGGAAGAGTTGCAAGGGAAATGTGGAGTAAGTATTCAGGCATTTGCCCCATTATATCAATAACAAATGCACAAAACTGGAAATATTGGGCAGATAAACAATTGTATGCATCAATGGATGAAAACAATGACTGGCGCTTTGATGACAGAAAATGGTATTTAAAAAAACGTGCTTTTGAAATTGTTGCAGACCAAACCGGAAAGGTTTTTAACCCAAGCATTTTAACTATTGTATGGGCAAGGCGTTTTGCCGGTTATAAAAGAGCCGACTTACTTACTTATGATATGGACAGGTTTAATGCGTTACTGAGTAACAAAAAATATCCTGTACAAATAATATGGGCGGGCAAACCTTACCCTGTTGATTATCCTGCAATCACTCAGTTCAATAACCTTGTTCAATTGAGTAAAAATTATAAAAATGTTGCTGTACTTGTCGGTTATGAATTAGCCTTAAGTAAACGTTTAAAACAGGCATCAGATGTTTGGTTAAATAATCCGCGTGTACCGCGTGAAGCATCAGGCACAAGTGGCATGACAGCTGCGATGAATGGCGCCGTAAATTTTTCAACAGACGATGGATGGATTCCTGAATTTATTAACCAGGGAAATAATGGTTTTGTTGTACCAATCGCTGATTACAACAACATGAATGTGCACGAGCAGGATGAATATGATTTGAACAAAGTATACGAAATTCTTGAACAACAAATTCTGCCATTATATTATGAAGACCAGGATACCTGGCGCCAGATAAGAAAAAACGGTATGCGCGATGTGCGGGTTCAATTTGACAGCAACCGTATGGCGCATGAGTATTTCGAAAAACTTTACGTGTAATTTTCAAACCGGTAATTTCAATTTAATAAGTATAACAAACAAGTTATCATTACGCTTACATTTGTCTATAATTATAGATAAATGAAATATAAATGCTTAACTGTAGCTGCAATATTTTTTTATATCGTAAGCTATGCTCAACCACCAATAGATGATTCTTTAAAACGGCCTAAACTCGTTGTAGGTATTGTGGTTGATCAAATGCGGTGGGATTTCTTATACAGGTTTTATTCTTTATTCAGCAACACAGGTGGCTTTAAACGGCTGCTAAACCAGGGCTTTAGTTGTAATAATACATTCATTCCTTATACACCAACTGTAACTGCGGCCGGCCATACCAGTATTTACACTGGTTCTGTTCCTGCAATTGATGGTGTTGTTGGAAATGTTTGGTTTGATAAAATAAAAAACAAATTAGTGTATTGTGCTGATGATGATACAGCAACAACTATTGGGGCTGATGATGATGCAGGCAAAATGAGCCCACGTAGTTTAGAAGTAACTACGGTTACTGATGAATTAAGGTTAGCTACTAATTTTTCCTCGAAAGTAGTTGGCCTTTCTATAAAAGACAGAGCAGCCATTTTTCCGGCGGGGCATTTGGCAAATGCTGCATATTGGTATGATGCGGCGAATGGAGATTTTATTTCAAGCTCTTATTACATGAAAGAATTACCGCGCTGGGTAAAAAATTTTAATAAACGAAATCTTCCTGATTCATTATATAATTTAAACTGGACGCTGAGCTTACCGGCAAATATTTATCAGCAATATTGTGGTAATGATGAACAGCCGTATGAAAGGCAACCTTTTGGCAGCGATCAAAAACATCTTCCTTATACATTAACCAGTTTTGCAAAAAAAGATTATACTAAACTAGAAGCCACACCTTATGGCAATACATTGCTTGAAGCACTTGCAGAAACAACGGTTATAAATGAAAATTTGGGAGGAAATAATGTAACTGATTTTTTAACTGTAAGCTTTTCTTCCCCGGATTATATCGGCCACACTTTTGGTTCTGAATCATGGGAGCAATTAGATGATTACATAAAGCTTGACACATTGATGAGTAATTTTTTATCTTTTTTAGATAAACAATTGGGCAGTGGAAATTATTTAGTATTTCTTACAGCAGATCACGGCGTGGCAAACAGTCCTGGCTTTTCTGCAATACATAATTTGCCAGGCGGCGCATTCAACGCCAATCAATTCGTGAATACCATAAGACAATTCATGCTCATAAATTATGGTTCGGCTGATATTGTAAAAGGTTTGTATGAAGACCAGCTTTTATTAAACCAGGAAAAAATTGATTCGCTTCATTTAAATAAAGATGCAGTTATACAAACAATAGTTGATGTGGCAGAACAAAGACCGGGAATTGCAAGAGCATTTTCATTAAAAAATATAAGTACAACCACATTAAACCCAACAGAGAAACAAATGTATAGTAATAGTTATTTCCCGCAGCGAAGCGGAGATATTCAATTGGTTTTAAAACCTGGTTATGTTACGGGTGATGGAATGGGTACTTCGCATGGTTTATGGAATCCTTACGATGCGCATATCCCTTTATTATGGTATGGATGGAATATTAAAAGTGGCTATACAGATCGCGAAACATATATGACTGATATTGCTGCAACAGTTGCAGCTTTACTGCATATTCAAATGCCAAGCGGTTGTGTAGGAAAAGTAATTCCTGAAGTTTTTGAAAAATAAAAAAGCTTCTGCGAATACAGAAGCTTTAAATAAATTTTGAAAATGCTGTTAAGGCGCAACAAGCCTGAAACCGTTTCCGTGAATATTTACAATTTCAATTTGCTCATCATCTTTTAAATATTTGCGCAATTTTGCAATATATACATCCATGCTGCGGCCATTGAAATAGGTATCGCTGCCCCATATTTTCTTTAATGCCCTTTCACGTGGCAATAAATCATTTTTATGTTCAGCCAGCATTTTTAAAAGCTCATTTTCTTTGGGAGAAAGTGTTTGCGTTTTTCCATCATGCGCCAGTTCACGCAGTTTTGGATTAAAATGATAACGGCCTAAATCAAATTCAAGGTTCTCGCTTTCTCTGTTTAATTCCTCGTTGCGTTTAAGTATAGCTTTTATTTTAAGCAGCAATACTTCGCTGTCAAAAGGTTTAGTTATATAATCATCCGCGCCAAGTTTATAACCCTGAATAATATCTTCCTTCATTGTTTTTGCGCTTAAAAAGAATAATGGAACATCAGGATCAATATCGCGTATTTCTTCAGCAAGTGTAAAACCATCCATGTTTGGCATCATTACATCAAGCAAACAAATATCATGTTTTTCTCTTTGAAAAGCCGCCAGGCCAAGCCTTCCATCTCTTTCCAGTGTAACATCGTAATCGCTTAGTTCAAGGTAGTTTTTTAAAACCATACCAAGGTTTGTATCATCTTCACATAATAAGATCTTATATTTTTTTCCTTCCATGAGATTTTTGTTTTTAATTAAAAAGTAATATCAATTAAAATGCCTTAAATTTTTTTTGTATAATTTATTAAAGATAAGAATGATTAAAGGAAATTTAATATATGACCTCAGTTTAACGCATGTTTATACTTTACACTAAATACGCTTAAAAACGGGTAAAAAATTTAACGACTGTTTGCTGCATCTGAACAAATAAGAATATAGGGAAGTTATGTTGAAACAGATGTAAAGCCATTCGCTGCAACTGTTGTTGAACATGCTTTTGCCTGCAAACAATTCGGGGCTAAGATTTATTGTTTTATTAAATGGATTATAATGGTCGGATAAAAACCGTTTATCGAAATACACCTGTACATAATAATTTCCGTTGTCATTAATCATTTTTTTCTATTTCCTTATTAACTAAGGCTTTAGCTACATGAATTAAGCGTTGACCGAGAATTTGGCTTTAACCTTAATAAAACCAAAAAACCTGGTAACAAAAAAATAATTGAAATCAAAAATATTGATTTCATCTTTTTTTATTTGAAAGAATCAAATTTATAACCACTTCAAAATCAAATAAAAATTAAAGCAGCAAAAGTGAAATCAAGACAATTTGTCTTAAAATAATAATTACCAATAATCAAAATGCGACAAAATGCCGTATTTAAAAAATTAAATTGCCTTAAAAGTTTTCAACAAGACAAAAAATTTATTTTGTTATGTAGCCCATTATTGTAATTTAGTGGCTGAATTTAATGGGTTAGTAAGTAAGAAAAGGTCGGTATTATTACCGGCCTTTTTTATTTGCACAAAATCAGAATCATCTTTTTTAATTAAATCATGAAAGTATCTTTATAAGATGAGTAAAGTTAAAACAGCATTTTTTTGTTCTAACTGTGGTTATGAAAGTGCAAAATGGTTGGGCAAATGCCCGGCATGTAATGAATGGAATACTTTTATTGAAGAAGTTATTGAACGCAATCAAAAAGAAAAAAATTTTTGGAAAGATATATCTGGTGAGCGGCAAACATCAAAAGCAAAATTGCTTCATACCGTTGAAAATATTAAAGAAGAAAGATTAATTACAAACGACACAGAATTAAACCGAACATTAGGCGGTGGTATTGTTGCAGGAAGTATTGTATTAATTGCTGGTGAACCTGGAATTGGTAAAAGCACTTTGTTGTTGCAGGATGCTTTACATCTTCAACACACAATTACGTTGTATATAAGTGGAGAAGAAAGTGAACAACAAATTAAAATGCGCGCAAACCGCTTAAACATTCATAACGAAAACTTTTACATACTTACAGAAACTTCTTTATCTGTAATTTTTACTGAAATAAAAAAGCTGCAACCTGCATTAGTAATTATTGATTCTATTCAAACATTACAATCAGATAATATTGATGCAACGCCCGGCAGTATTGCGCAAGTAAGAGAATGCGCAGCATCACTTCAACGTTTTGCGAAAGAAACTTACACACCTGTTTTTTTAATTGGCCACATTACAAAAGACGGAAGCATTGCGGGACCAAAAATTCTGGAGCACATGGTTGATACTGTTTTACAGTTTGAAGGCGATCAACATTATTCTTACAGAATTTTACGCACGTTAAAAAATCGTTTTGGCAGCACATCAGAATTAGGTATTTATGAAATGATGAACAACGGAATGCGCATGGTAAATAATCCATCTGAAATTTTTATTCATCAAAAAGAAGAAATACTCAGCGGAAGTGCAATTGCTGCCGGCATGGAAGGATTAAGGCCTTTGCTAATTGAAACACAGGCATTAGTTACACAAAGTGTTTATGGAACACCACAACGAACTACAAGCGGTTTAGACAGCAGAAGATTACAACTTTTATTAGCCGTGTTAGAAAAGCGTGGCGGTTTTCACTTTGGCGTAAAAGATGTATTTATAAATATTGCCGGTGGTTTACGTATTGAAGATCCTTCAACAGATCTGGCAATTATTTGCGCGTTGCTTTCTTCGTATGATGATGCACCACTTTCGCCAAATATTTGCTTTGCAGGTGAAGTTGGATTGAACGGTGAAATAAGAGCTGTTAACCGCGTAGAACAACGTATTGCTGAAGCTGAAAAATTAGGTTTTGAAAAAATATTCATCGCACCATTTAATAAAAAAGCTTTGAATAAAAACCAATATCATATAGAAGTGATTGATGTTGGAAAAGTGGATGAAATATATCGCCTTTTATTTTAATTGCTTAATGATAGCTGTAAAAAACTATATCAACGATTTTCTTCACCTGCTATTTCCGCATACTTGTATCGGGTGCAATACTGATGTACTAAATAACGATGCTGTTTTATGTGCAGAATGTTTAAACAGTTTACCAGAAACAGGTTTTCTATCTGCTGCAGGCAATCCTGTTGAAAAAATTTTTTATGGAAGAATACCGGTTGAAAAGGCTGGCAGCGCTTTTTATTTTAATAAAGATTCTGTGCTTCAAAACATTATTATTCAACTTAAATATAAATCGAACCAGCAGGCCGGAATATTTTTAGGAAAACTTCTTGGCTATCAATTAATCAACAGTAAAAGATTTGATGATGTTGATATAATAATTCCATTACCATTAAATGAAAGAAAATTATATAAGCGCGGATATAATCAAAGCCTCGCAATTGTAAAAGGAATAACTTCTGTATGGCACAAACCTGTTGTTACCAACGCCGTTGAAAGAATTTCTTTTACTGAAACACAAACCCATAAAACACGCATAGCACGCTGGCAAACAATGGAAGGCGTTTTTAAAGTATCACAACCAGCTTTAATTGAAAACAAACATGTATTGCTAATTGACGATGTGGTTACAACGGGCGCAACATTAGAAGCCTGCAGCGCAGCCATTTTAAAAATAACATCAGTAAAACTTAGCGTGGCAACTGTTGCTTATACAATTTAATACCAATTAAAAATTAGCTTAAACCAATTGACCATAACTTCCGGAAGTTATACAGTAACATACTTATAATGTGCAATAACCTAACTTTGTTTTAAATAAACATTCTTCTTTTAAGCAAAACAAATAAACATGAAAACGCTTCTCGCATTATTATCATTTGCCCTCCTTACTTCATTTCACCCTGCCGAAAAATCTATTTACGATTTTAAGATTGCCGGGCTGGATGGCGGAACAATAGACTTTTCACAATTCAAAGGCAAAAAAATTCTTATTGTAAACACAGCTTCTATGTGTGGTTTTACGCCGCAATATGAAGGGCTTGAAAAATTGTATGAAGCGCATAAAAACGATTTGGTTATTGTTGGCTTTCCATCAGATAATTTTGGCAACCAGGAATTTCATAACAACGATTCTATAAGCACATTCTGCAGAAAAGATCATGGTGTTACTTTTCCGCTTACAACAAGAGTAGATGTGAAAGGTTCAAATGCCACACCGGTTTTTAAATATTTATGCGATAAAAAAGAGAACGGTGTTTTGGATGCAACCATTTCCTGGAATTTCAATAAATTTCTTATTGATGAGAATGGAAAATTGCTGCAACATTTTGAAAGTAAGGTTACACCAGAAAGTCCTGAGCTTTTAAAATATATCAATCAATAAAGAAATTATCTAAAATAAAAAAGTCCCGATTGTGCATCGGGACTTTTTTATTTATCACTTATTTTTTATCTTTTTACTTTTGAAGTATAATAATTTTTAGGAAAATAAAACCGTACGTCAATTGATACAGACCGTAACTTATTTACTTCAGGCTTTGCATCTCCGCCCGGTAAAATATTGGTAAGGCCTTCCTGGTAAAAAACTGCTACTTCAACACATTTTGAAAAGTTTAAACCTGCGCCCACATTAAGTCCCCAAATTGTGTTGCCAAGATCAGACTGAAATTCGTCTGATACCTGTATGCTTCTTCCGTAATGCAAGGGGTGAGTTTCTTTATCAGATCTAACATGCACTGGAACGCCTGAAGTTGAATCTGGTACAAAATAATTCGTATTGTGTTTTAAATTTCCGCCAACCCCAACTTGTGTAGTTATTCCGCCGTAAACTTTCAGGCCAACATCTTTTGTAAGGTCAAACTGGTACCCAATTCCAAATGGAAAATTTACGAACAAGGGTTTATAAGTGTACTCAGAAACTACATTATGAAAACCGCTTGAAGTAGAATCTTTTTTAAAAGTCTGGCTTGAAAAGTCTGCACCAAAGTACAAAAAGTAGCCAAACTGTGTGTGGTATTCCGTGCCAATACCGGCTTGCCAGCCAAAACCATTTTTACCATTTTCTTGTCCCTGGCTTCGGGTAGATCGTAACATAGAATAGTTTCCTCCACCCTGAGCGTAAAAACCAAATTGAGCATGTAAAGCAACAGAAATAAAAACTCCAAGCGTTAGTAACAGATATCTCATAGAGAAATTTTTTGCAAATAAAAGCAATTTGAAATTGTTAGTCAGTTTTATAAACGCATAAATTATTTATATGTCAACTATCAAAATATAAAATTCTTTAAGGTTTAACATTTCCGAAATACGAAGTCTTTCGGAAATGTTTCTATATTTGATCTACTAAATTATTCGTAGACAAATAAATTATTTATTATGATTAAGAAATTAAAGCCATTTATTGCAGCACTTGCACTCTGTTTAAGTTGCTTAACGCTTCATGCCCAGAATGCTGTTAACGATCAAAAACCTTCTGATGAAAATATTATTATTCATAAAAAAGATTCGGCCAAAGAAAAAATTACGGTAGTAATTGATGGTGATGATATTACGGTAAACGGCAAACCAATAGATGATTTTAAAAGTGATGATGTTGACATCATTCAACAAAAGCAGGATATGGATAATGACGTAAATGTTTTTGGCTACGGCGGCATGCCGATGCCTCCACAACATGCACCGGAATTACAGGCATTTCAAAATGATATGATGCGCAAAATAAAATCCAACACTGCATTTCTTGGTGTAATGACGGATAAAACAGACGAGGGCGCAAAAGTTACTGATGTTACCAAAGGAAGCGCCGCTGAAAAAGCTGGTTTAAAAGAAGGAGATATTATTACTAAGGTTGGCGATGATAAAATTACCGGCCCGGATGATTTATATAAAGCTGTTGGCAAATACAAACCTGCCGAAAAAATAATCATCACATACTTAAGAAACCAAAAACAGGCAACAGCAAATGCTACATTAGATAAATCAAATGCTATGAAAATATATTCATGGAACTCACCTGATGCAGCATTTGGCCAGGGCTTCAATCATAGCTTTAACAGCCCCGATTTTTCTTTTTCGTTTGATAACGATAAACCACGTTTGGGTATTTCGGCGCAGGATACTGAAGATGGCAATGGCGCAAAAATTATTGATATTGATGATAACGATTCTCCTGCAGCAAAAGCCGGGTTAAAGCAGGATGATATAATAACACAAGTAAACGGAAAGGCAATTACATCTGCCGGCGATTTAAAAACAAGTATGAAAGATGTTAAGAAAGGCGATACAGTTAAAATAACTTTTAAGCGCAACAATCAAACACAAAGTGTTGAAGTCAAGATTCCAAAAGATTTAAAAACAATTAATCTCTGATACTTTTTTTTTTCTCATGTGCAATAAACCGCTGTTTTCTAATAGCGGTTTTTTTATTTAAGCGCTAACATGTTTTAAATAACCAGTCAGCGCTATTGTATAATTTTGTTTGTATGAAATACAAATTACTTGGAAGAAGCGGTTTAAAAGTAAGCGAGCTTTGTTTGGGCACAATGGGTTTTGGAACAGAAGGCGGATGGGGCGCAGATAAGGAAACCAGTTTTAAAATAATAAAAAAATTTGCTGAAGCTGGTGGTAACTTTTTAGACACTGCGAACATTTATAAATTTGGAACAAGCGAAAAAATTATTGGTGAATTTATATCATCACGCGACCGTGATTTTTTTGTGCTTGCCACGAAATATACATTGCACGATAATAAAACCAATCCAAACGCAAGTGGCAACAACCGCAAGAATATGATGCGAAGTGTAGAAGAAAGCCTCAAACGTTTGCAAACAGATTTTATTGATGTTTTGTATTTACATATTTGGGATGATCTTACGCCAATTGATGAAGTGCTTCGTGGTTTAGACGATCTTATAAAACAAGGCAAAGTAAACTATGCCGCTATAAGCGATACGCCTGCATGGATCGTATCAAAAGGAAATACCTTGGCTGAATTAATGGGCTGGAGCCAGTTTATTGCTCTGCAAATTGAATATAGTTTATTGCAACGCACGCCGGAAAGAGAACTCATTCCAATGGCAAAACATTTTGGTTTAACAGTTACACCCTGGGCGCCGCTTGCTGGCGGAGCATTAACAGGAAAATATTTGCGTGGCGATAAAGGAAGAATTAAAGACGACAGCAATCGTTTAAATGAAAACAGCCGGCACATAACAAAACAAGTAATTGCTGTTGCCGAAAAACTTGGCGCTGAAGCGTCAAATATTGCGTTAAAATGGACAATGCAGCAACCGTTATCTGTTATTCCAGTTGTTGGAGCCACCAGGCTTGAGCAATTAGAACAAAATTTAAAAACAATTGATATTATAATTCCGGAAGAAGATATGAAACATTTGGATGAAGCAAGCGCAATTGACTTAGGCTTTCCAATGAAATTTCTTAAAGAAGAAGCTGTGCAAATAAATACGTATGGAGGTTTCTATAATAAGATTGAAAAACGATAACTTAATTAAAATTTTCTAACTGCATTTTCCTGTAAGCATAACTATTGGCGATAGTAAAATTCTGTTGCATACAGTAACCGAAACTGTTGGTTTGATTATGGGATTTCGTTATTATTTATATCTTAAAAAAAAGCAGGGCGATCAAATTCATTCATCAAAAAGATTATGGATTATTATTGCCGCAACGCTTGGCGCTTTTTTGGGAAGCAGGCTGGTTGGTGGCTTTGAAAATCCTTCTTCACTATATCAATCAAAAAATATTTTCATTTATTTCTACTTAAATAAAACAATTGTTGGCGGTTTAGCAGGCGGTCTTTTTGCAGTTGAACTGATAAAGAAAATCATTCATGAAAAAAAAGCATCCGGCGATCTTTTTACTTACCCAACAATACTTGCATTAATTATTGGCCGCATTGGTTGTTTTAGTATGGGCGTGCATGAAGAAACGTATGGTTTACCAACATCATTTCCATGGGGAATGAATTTGGGTGATAATATTATAAGGCATCCTGTGTGTTTGTACGAAATACTATATTTAATATTAATCTGGATTTTTCTTTTGTGGCTATCAAAAAAATACATCCTGAACAACGGAGCTTTATTTAAAATTTTTATGATCGGTTATTTTCTCTTCCGTTTTATGCTTGATTTTATAAAACCTCATTATACTTTCAGGTTTGGATTATCAACCATACAGATTGTGTGCCTCGCAGTATTAATTTATTATTCATCTTATCTTTTGCATCCTAAAAAATTAATTCGTTATTCATCTTTAAAAATTACAACATCTTAATTGCATATTCTTAATTTTATCTTTATAAATAATTAATTGCTTATGCCGGAACGCCCTTATACTTATTATGATTTTACAATTAGCCTTTGCCCGGTTTGTTTAAAAAGAATTGATGCAAAAATTGTTTTTGAAAACAATAATGTTTTCA
>JBDUEO010000054.1:0-11165 GCA_040002335.1 Parafilimonas sp.
ATAAGCAGTTAGTTTTGGTTGCGGCCCCTGTTTCTACAGGGGCTTATTTTTTTTATTTAATCTTCCTATCAACCAGATACAAGCAAAATAACCAATTGCGCAACCTACTGCATCAGCCAACATATCATGCACATCAAAGTCTCGCTGAATAGCAATATATTTCTGCATGAATTCTATTGCTACCCCATAAAGCGCGTAAGCAATGCTGATTATAATCAACATTTTTTTCGAGAAGTTTCCCGCTTTTAAAAAGGGGTATGCTGTAAGAAAAGTTAAGCCGCAAAACAAGCCGGCATGCACCCATTTATCAAAATAAATTTCATCTAAAAAACTAACTACCGGAACATCGTTCCCGGGCATTAAAAACAATATGTTCGCAATAATGAACCATATAATTGCAGGTATAAACTGAAGCGGTTTTATTTTCATTGTGGTACAAAAATAAAATAAAAAGAGCCGCATAAAGCGGCCCTTAATTGTTCACCTAAAAAAAACTTTCTTAACTCTTTGGAAGTAATACTGTATCTATTACATGTATAACGCCATTGCTTTGATAAACATCTTTAATAGTTACTTTAGCTTTATCACCACTTTCATCTGTGATAATAATGTCTTTTCCTTTCATACTAAACATAAGCTTACCACCTTGTACTGTAGTTGCAGTATAGGTACCGCCATTCTTTTTAATCATTTCCATTAGTTCTTTGCTGTCAACTTTTCCAGCGATAACATGATAAGTTAATACTGCTGTTAACTTGTCTTTGTTTTCTGGTTTTAATAAATTATCAACTGTTCCTTTTGGTAATTTATTAAATGCTTCGTTTGTTGGGGCGAATACGGTAAACGGGCCAGTGCCTTCAAGTGTTTCAACAAGACCTGCTGCTTTAACTGCGGCAACCAATGTTGTATGATCTTTAGAATTTACTGCATTTTCAATAATGTTTTTTGATGGATACATAGCTGCACCACCAACCATAACTGTTTTGTCCTGTGCACTTACAATAGTTGTTGATGCTATAAGTATTGCAAGCATTAAAGCGCTTAATTTGAAGATTTTTTTCATTTTTTTTATTTTATTTTTTTTTGTTAGAGTGATGAAATTTGCCAGATAAATACTCACAGCTGTTTTTGAATTTTTAGTGGCTTACCTCATCACTTTATTTTCATTCAATTACGAATACACATCAATAATGGATTTAATAAAAGATTTTTTAGCACAAAAAAAATCCTGCAATTTTTTGTTGCAGGATTTTTTTTAAAAACTAAATTATGATCAACTAAACTTTTCCGATAACATACATTGAACTTAACGTTGGTGTTGGGCTTCCACCTTCTTTTTCAAGTGTAACAGCAAATGCTTCTGCATGATCAATTTTCTTCATTTTGCACAAACCAACACAGTTATTAATTACGCCTGCATCAACAGGTTTTCCATCAACTATTGCCCAAAGCTGGTACTGTTTTCCTTCGGGTGTTTGCTGCATATTTATCGCATTAATATAAACGTCTTTAGAATTTTTATCCCACAAAACAGTAGCTAAATTTTGTTCTTTACCTGGTGTGCCTTTCATATCAATATGCACCATTGCCGTATCATCAAACATTTGCAAACTTTGTTTGTATGATGCATTGTTTGCCTGCAATGTATTGCGTTCTGTTAGCAGCGCTTCATATTGCTGTTTTGAATTTTTATATCCTGAATAAAAATAAATATTAAGCGCTGCGCTTGCTACAAATAAAACGATACAAGCCGCTGCAAGCATTTTCCATACACCAATATTGCGAACGGGAGATTTTACTTCAGCATTTAATTCAACCACTTTGCTATCTGAAGTTTTTAATACTTCACCAAACAATTGTTTTTCGAGAGACGATTTTATAAATGACGGTGCCTGTATTGGATTGGCAAGCAAATATTCTTCAAAGTTTTTTTCAAAATTCAAAACAGCGTCATTTACTTCAGGATATTGAATACGCATTTGGTCCAGTTCAGCAACTTCTTCTGTAGTTGCCAAACCAAGCACATATTGCTCAACCATTCCGTTTTGTATGTATTCTTTAATATCCATTTACTTTTTAAAAAATTCTTTCAACTGAATTAGTGCACTGCGTAATCTTGTTTTTACAGTGCCTAATGGTATGTTTAAAAATTTGGAAATTTCGTCCTGGGTATAACCCTGAAAATAAGCAAGCTCTATAAGTACCTTATGATCATTCTTTAAATTTCCAACTATTTTACGCAAGCCTATCTTATCTGTCTCAGTATTTGTAGCGCCTGCTGCTGTATATACGCTTTCTGTTAATTCCCGGTTTTGTTTTTGCAAATGATAGCTTTTACTACGCAAAGTATCAATGGTTGCATTGCGGCTAATATTAACCATCCATGTAAACAAACGGCCCTTCTCAGCATTATACTGTTCTATCTGGCGCCATATTTTTATAAACACTTCCTGCAACACATCGCTGGCCATTTCTTTATCCTGCAAAATGGAATAAATAACATTATATAATGCACCCGAATAATTATCATACAAATAACTAAAAGCAGCTTGTGTGCGCTGCTTTAATAGTTGTACTAATTCTTTTTCAGTATAAGAGATTATTTCGGGCATTATTTATTTTAAAAAAAACCTTTTACTAATTCACCGTTTGCGCGTACGCATCTGCAGTAAGTAAATTGTTTACATCTGCAATATCGCTGATTTCAATTTTAGCCATCCAGCCTTTTCCGTAAGGATCGGTATTAACCAGTTCAGGATTATTTGACAAATCGCTGTTAACCTCAAGTATCTTTCCGCTTACAGGCAAAAACAAATCACTTACTGTTTTAACAGCTTCAACAGAACCAAAAACCTCTTCTGCATTAAGTGCTTTACCGGTTACATTTATATCAACAAATACTATATCGCCTAATTCGTGTTGTGCAAACTCTGTTATACCAATTATTGCAGTCTGGTCATCAATAATTTTCAACCATTCATGGTCTTTGGTATATTTTAAATCAGCGGGAAAATTCATGTGCGTACTTTTTATTTAATTGCTGTATGTATGCTATAAAAAATCATACCTCATTTTATCATTCAACTTTTAAAATACAAATATTGGTGAAAATTTTTTAGCCACCAACCTTAATTCAACATTCTCATTTTCATTCTCACATTTACCAGTGGCCTGTCGTTGCCATCTTTTTCAATTGCGGCTATTTTATCAATCACATCAAGACCTTTTATTACCTGTCCAAATACAGTATAATTCTCATCAAGAAATGGCGTGCCGCCCATTGTTTTATATACTTTACGTTCAGCATCAGTATAAAAAAATCCGGCATTTCCGCTTTGCCTTACATTACATTCTACCTGGTTTAAAAAATCATCATCAACTGGTTTGCCCTCAACAATGTAAAACTGGCAATTGCTGCTTGCTTTTTCCGGATTATCTGTTCTGGCCATTGCCAAAGCGCCTTTTATATGTAATAAATTATTTTTAAACTCTGCGGGAATCATGTCGCCAGGCGCAGAGCCATTACCCAACACAATACCGCTGTCTGCATTTTTACTTTCAGGATCTCCGCCCTGTATCATAAATCCTTGTATTACGCGATGAAATAAAAGGCTGTCATAAAATTTATCTTTTACCAACTTAATAAAGTTATCGCGGTGCAACGGCGTTGAATCATACAACTTTACTATCATCGTTCCATAATCAGTTTTTATTTCAACCAATTTTTCTTTTGAAACCAAAGGTTTTGTTGCAGGTTTAGTAATTTTTTTGGTTTGAGAGAATACATTAAAACAAAAAATAAAAAATAAAGACGCTAATACAAATTTTTTCATGTTGATGATTTAAAAATCGTGCTGCTCAAAATAAAATAAAATATGATCTTTTAAAAAATTTTCCTGCTCATATAATGGCATTGCTGTATGCTCTTTCAACTGTATAAAATGCGGCCAGCCATCTTTATCTTTCATTTCAAAAGCATAATAACCGCTTGTGCTTAAAACAGTACAAATGGCAACATGCATAAGATCCTGCTTTTGCTCTTTGGTAATTTTCTGTTTTATAAAACCCGTTTCCTGCATACCAATTAAAAAAAGAATCGCTTCCATATCCGGCTTTTTGCCAAATCGTTCTGCGAGTCTTGCTTCCAAATTCCACCAGCGTTGCTGTAAATCAGCATCTACAAACATATTCTGCAAATATAATTGATGAGTGCTTTAAGCGAAATAACATTAGTTAATAAAAATTCTTATAAAAAATTTCTTAACTAAATTTTTTTGGTGCTTACTACTACATATAAGTATTGAATAATTTTTTTACGACAGCTAATTGCTTGCAAATATCTTTGCGCAAAAATTATTGTATTGTTATGTTACAGGTAAATGTGTTGCGCAATAATCCGGATTTTGTAAAAGAGCGGCTTGCAGTTAAAAATTTTCAGCAATTAGAATTAGTAGATGAAATAATTGTGTTGGATGATTCGCGCAAAAAATTACAGGCAGAATTTGATTTACTTCAATCTAAAATAAATGCTTCAAGCAAAAATATTGGCAGGCTGATGGCGGCAGCAAATCATGAAGAAGCAGAACAATTAAAAACGGATGTGGCTGAATGGAAAACAGCGCTTGAACCGATAAAACGAAAAGCGGCTGAAACAGAAAAAACATTGGCTGAAACACTTGTATTATTGCCAAATCTTCCATCTAAAAAAGTGCCAAAAGGTGTTTCTGCAGAAGACAATGAAAAAGTAAAAGAAGGCGGCCAAATACCTTTGCTTAATGGAAATGCATTGCCGCATTGGGAGCTTGCAAAAAAATATGCATTAATAGATTTTGAACTTGGTACAAAAATTACCGGCGCAGGTTTTCCTGTTTATACAGGTAAAGGAGCAAAATTGCAGCGCGCATTAATTCAATACTTTTTAGATTATAATACTTCGGCTGATTATAAAGAAATTATTCCGCCGTTTATGGTAAATACAGAAAGCGCTTTTGCCACAGGTCAGTTGCCGGATAAAGAAGGCCAAATGTATTTTGTGCCTGATGATACATTTTATCTTATTCCAACATCTGAAGTGCCGCTAACAAATATTTATCGGGATACCATTGTAAAGCAAAATGAATTGCCCATAAAGATGACGGCTTACTCACCATGTTTCAGAAGAGAAGCGGGCAGTTACGGAAAAGATGTGCGCGGCTTAAACCGTTTACATCAATTTGAAAAAGTTGAAATCGTTCAGCTTGTTGAAGCAGATAAAAGTTATGCTGCGCTTGATGATATGGTGAAGCATGTTGAACAGCTTTTGAAAACACTTGAATTGCCATACAGAATATTACGCTTATGCGGCGGCGACATGAGTTTTACAAGTGCGCTTACGTATGATTTTGAAGTATACAGCGCTGCCCAAAAACGCTGGCTTGAAGTAAGCAGCGTAAGTAATTTTGAAAGTTATCAGTCAAACCGTTTAAAGTGCAGGTATAAAGATGCTGGCGGTAAAAATCAATTAGTGCATACACTTAATGGAAGCTCGCTGGCATTGCCAAGAATTATGGCTTGTTTGCTTGAAAATAATCAAACAGAAAAAAATATAAAAATACCGGTTGTGTTACAAAAATATTTTGGCGCAGATGTAATTGATTAGTTTAATCGTATGGTAACTTTTGTGCCAACCGGAACCATGTTGTATAATTCTTCAACATCTTTATTACGCATGCTAATGCAGCCATCTGTCCAGTTGCGATAACGATCAATTTGAAAATCTTCGTGTGGCCATGTGCCATGAATTCCAATGCCACCACCAATTTTGGAATCAGCAGGAATTAAACCTTCCGTTTTTCGTTCATTAAATTTATCATAGCTTTCTTTGGTTGGGTAATCAAGCATCATAAACCTGTCCCATTTCGCATGCACCTTTTTATCAATGATTGTAAAATTTCCTTCGGGTGTTTTTTTATCGCCTGCATATAATTTATCTCTTAAATCGCTATTGCCAAATACTACAGGATAAGTAACCAGCCAGCCCTTGGAATCAAAAACACTTAATTCATATTTCGCTTTATTAATAACAATGTAATAGGGCGAATTATACAACTGTGTTGTATGAAAAGATGTACAAAAAAGATATATGATTATTACAGCTGCGCGCAACTTAATTTTCTTCATTTCCAGGTTCATAAAAATCTATAACGTGCAAGTTTTTTTTTACGTGTGCAGATTAAAATTTTTATATAGATTTTATAAAACAGGGGATGTTTAATTATGTTATAAGCTTAACAATAATTATTATTCAAATAAAAATTCAAAATAAAAAATTTATTCCACGCCTCTTTTTATAGTAAATGTTTTGAAAATTTTATCTCCATTTGCAGTTATACCTGCAATGGTTACCACATATATTGCAGTTGCGTCTGCAGTAAAAAAATTTATGTTAGCATTGCCATCCGCACCGGTAATTATATTTGCGTTCCAGTAAATATCTGTTCGCGTATCAGCTTCTTTGGAATTCTTTATTTGTTTGTTGCTATAATCAGGCATTTCAAAACCGGAAGCAACATCAAATCCTTCAGGATAAATAATTTTATAACCGTTTGGTAAAACGGGGTTGTATGCTGTTGAGAGCGTAAAAATCTCTATAACGCCGCTGCCCGATCTCATTCCATAAATCGAGGCTGCAGTGCCGGTTAAAATATTAATATGATCAATATTTGCAACTGGAATTGTTTTCAAATATTCGAGTACCGGGCCGTCGCTTGCGCTTCTGCTCATCTGTGTGCCATCCATCATTACAACAGGTTCATCGGACGGTGAAGGTGTAAATCCACTTGGGCCGCCTGACATTAAATAACCGGCGATAATATGAAACCTGCCGCTTTGTAAAACGGCATCGCCCACATTATTTATTCTTCCTGAATGCAACATTTCTTTTGTTATTACATCGCCTGAAGAAGTATTACTCCTGCTTTTATTCGCAGATGTACTGACGGTAACTTTCGGCAACCAACCTTTTTCATTAGCCAATGTATCCAAATAAAAAGATTCTTTTTTCTTTACATCCTGCATGTCGTTTACAGAAAATTTTTGCTTTAAGGCTGCAGGCGTTTTAAATTTTATATTCAATACGGAATCTATAATAATATCATAGTTATCTTTTGTATTTTGATCGCCGCCAACCTGCACACCAAATGCGGTTCCTTTATTAAAACCATTGGTTTGTAAAGAAAATTTTCCTGAAGCATTTGTTGTATCCTGAAAAATTAAAGTGCTTGCACTATTTGATATCAACATAATATTTTTATTAGCTACAAGTTCATGTTTTTTGTTAAGCACAAGCCCGCTTATTGATAAAATATCTGGTTTACTGCCGACTGATGAATCAATGTTGAATGAATACAAATTGCGCCAGTAATTAAGGTTGTGACCGGTAGAAGTAAGCATATATAAATCCGCATCACCGGGCGATAGATTTGCGAGCGCATCTTTACTAAAGTCGTTTAAAGAATCTGCAACCCTGCTATCATTTACTGAAACTGAAAGCGTTGCTAAAACCGGTTTGCCTTTGCCATCATTAACTGCAATATTCATATTTACATTTTCTCTTGCCCCATAATTTTCCTTATCAGTTTTTACATTTATGTTGATGTTATTTTTATTTACATAAATATTTCTTTCACTTAATAATTTGCCTTGCGCATTAAACAACAAAAGGTTTGCAACACCACCAGGAAAATTTAAAAGGGGCACATCAAACTCATACATACCCTGACCGTTTGCAGCCAGGCAAATACTGTCATTATGCAATGCAATTAAAAAAGTTGGATAATCCTTTTTATAAATAGAATCTTCCAGCAAAACCCTTAGTTTAATTGATTGCGGCGTTTGTTCTGTAACTGCAAGCTGTGCCGAATTTGGGTTGATGCGTGGCAGCGTTGCAATAGAATCATAATTACTATTATTCAAAAAAAATATTGAATAGGTTTTATAGACAGATGGCTCAAAAGAAAATTTTCCAAGCCCGTAATTGTTTGTGGAAAATCTTGTTATAATTTCTCCAAGATTGTTTTTTATAAACCCGGAATCTTCAATGGGGTTTTCTTCTTCACCGGTAACTTTTACAGCCACCAATTGAGCAGCGCCAGACATAATTACTCCACCTTCAGCATACATTTCGAGGTGGAGTTTATCATTCTTATTATTTTTTACAATTGCATCTTTTTTAAAATCTTTTTCTGTTTTTTGTTTTGATGTAATTATGTAAACAGGTTTTACTGCTATATTATTTATGTTGGTATTTAGAATATTTTTTGTGTATGCCCGAAGCCAGTAATAACCATTCAGCGATGAATCAATTACAAATGATCCTTCCTGTTGCGCCATCGAAAAATCAAAAATGGAATGTTTAATTACAGCATCTTTTTCATCAACAAGATCAACGTATAAAATTCTGCTTTTGTTTGTGAGCTTGCCCGTTAGCGAATCAACTTCGAAGGCTTTAAACCAAATCGTTTGTTTTGATGCATATATTTTTTTGTTCGTTTCCAACAAAATTCTTTCGGCATTTCCTGCCCGAAGATTTTTTATTAATGTGTACGAAACATCATTAATGTTGGTAATATTAATGTCCTGCGATTTAGCTAACACAGGAAAAAAAAATAGGAAGAAAATCTTTTTTAGTGTGCTCATATTGGCAAATTAGATAGGCGCTAAGCTAATTGTTTTTACATCAATGTTTCTGCAGAAGAATTAAGCTGATCAAATAACAGGCAGCTATTTAATTCAATTTTTACGCTTAACATTCGTATACTATATTCACTAAAAATATAGCATGACTTCAATTAAGAATAACACAATGCCTTTTTCTCAAAAACTTGCTTACATTTTAATATGCTGTATTGCTGTTGGGTTTATTGCATTTATTGCAAGTGAAATTATTATCCCGCTAATTTTTGCTTTACTTATATCTATATTATTATTACCGGTGGTGCAATGGGTTGAGTTAAAAACAAAACTCGGCCGCGGTGGTGCATCATTTTTTGCATTAATATTTTTTACAGCGGGTATTGTGCTTATTATTTATTTGGTTGGTTCGCAAATAAGCAATCTTACAAACGATTGGCCGATGTTTAAAAACCAGTTGCACACTTCATTCAGCGAACTGCAAAAATGGGTTGCGGCTACATTTCACCTTAACCTTGAAAAGCAAAAAGCGTACATCAGCAATGCAACATCAAAAGTGCTTTCATCAGGTTCGTCTGTTATTGGCTCTACGTTGCTTTCTGTTTCTTCTATATTATTATTTATAGTGCTAACGCTTATTTATACTTTCTTTCTTTTATTATACCGTTCTGTTTTACTTAAATTTTTAATAGCGCTTGTAAACGATGAAAGCAGCACAGTTGTAAACGATGTTGTTGGCAGTATACAATTGGTAATACGTAAATATATTTTGGGCTTATTACTTGAGATGTTGATTGTTGCAAGCTTATGCTGGCTTGCATTTGGCATACTTGGTATTAAATATTTTATTCTGTTAGGATTGATAACTGCGTTGTTTAACATCGTTCCTTATGTTGGAATATTTACCGCGCTGCTCTTAAGTGCATTAATAACTTTTGCCACTACGGGTGCGTCAGGCCATTTGCTGTTAGTGATAATAACTATTGTATTAATTCATCTTATTGACAGCAACTTTTTGCTTCCATTTATTGTTGGTTCAAAAGTTAGTATTAATGCGATGGTAACAGTAATTGGCGTGGTAGCAGGAGAAAAGTTGTGGGGCATACCAGGCATGTTTCTTTCAGTGCCTGTAATTGCTATGATAAAAATTATTTGCGACAGAATTGAAGTACTAAAACCCTGGGCAATTTTATTGGGTCATGAAAGAGGAGAAAAGAAATTTAAAAAATTTCCACAAAGAAAAAAGAAGCAGGTTGCACCAATTGAAAAGCAAAATGCAAACAAAAATTGACATGCTGTAAAGCGCCTATGCAGCTTGTTATGCATAGCGCACTTTGTCCAGCTTCCTTTTTGATTTTGATTCTGAGTAATGATAAACCGGTGAATCTATTTTATTATCCCTGGCGGCTTGTTCACTCTCAGGCATGTTCCTGTCGCGCATTGCACGAAATATTCCTAAGATCATTGATGTTACTGCAACGTAGCTAATGGCAATTATCGTAAAGGTCATATCATAAGATTTTGTAGATTTCAAAAACCAAATTTCGCTATTTCAATTATATTTTAATACATCTAAAAGACTTAAAAACTATACAAAACAGACATTCCTTTCTCAATAGCTAAAATATTTTCCAAAAATAACCTGCACTATTTCACAGTTGCATATTACTTATAAGCTCTATAATGTTTTATAACTTCATTTAAGTTTAAAGGCACTCATATTTAAATATGAATGCCTTTAAACTTAATTAAAAAATATAATTATTTGGCTACTATCATTTGTTTTGAAGCAATAAGTTTTCCATCTACAATTAAAGAATAAGTATAAGCTGAAGCTGCAAGATTAGAAGCATCTAATTGAATACTTCCTACACTATTTCCTGAAAGATTTATTTCTTTTAAAACTTTGCCGGTATTATCTGCAATCATCATTTTTGCAGCGCTATATTGTTTAGGCAATGTATAATTAATAGTTGTTGAGCTATTAAAAGGATTAGGAATATTTTGATTTAAACCGGCCGATGTAAGGCTAATGGTTTGCTGCGCATTATTTACTGAAGAAGATTGAGCATTGATAAATGCTTCAAGCTTTTCAACTCTTTGTTCAAGCGCATCATTTTTAGCTGATAATTCCTGAACCGCTTTAACCAAGGGCACAACAAATTCAGCATAACGCAATCCATACAAATCTTTATCATTTTTAGGCGCATCAACACCACTAAAATCATATCCTATTTGTTTAGCTGCTTTTTCTACGTCCTGCGCTACAAAGCCGCTATATAATATTTGCCCTTTTTCTTTTTTTGCATTCAATTCTTCGGTTGTTGAAAGCACAGCTTTTCCTGTTACATCTTTTCTGTTTATCGGAATTAATTTACCAATCGCATCAAGGTTTAAATTATAGGTAACCGGTTTTAATTTATTGATGAATGCAAGTCCGGGTACATTTTGCTTAATGTTTTGTTTCACTCTTAAATCAGAAATATTGCTCCAGT
>JBDUEO010000055.1:0-11146 GCA_040002335.1 Parafilimonas sp.
TTATTTCATTATTACTTGCTATCCCGGTTGGCTGGTTTATAATGAACCGCTGGCTTCAGGATTATGCGTACCGTATAACTATTGGCTGGTGGGTGTTTGCTATTGCTGGTTCAGCAGCTCTTTTAATCGCAATCGGCACAATTTGCTTACAGGTTGTAAAAGCTGCTGGAAAAAACCCTGTGAAGAGTTTAAGAACGGAGTAAGCAGCCCATCCAACCTTCCCAGAGGGAAGGCTTTGGAACATTAAATTATATGAACAACATTATATTATAATCAAACTAAAAAGTCCTTCCCTTAGGGAGGATTTAGGAGAGGCCTTTTATGTTTAAAAACTATTTAAAAATCGCCTTCAGGCATTTCAAAAAACATAAGCTGTTTTTTGCTATTAATATTTTGTGCCTTTCAATCGGCATTTCATTTTCTATGATTATTGGTGTGTATGTTTTAACGCAGCAAAGTGTAAACAGTGGCCTTAATGATGTACAACATCAGTATTTTTTAAAAAGCAACTGGAAGCAAAAAAATCTTGGGCTTGACATTACCACAATTTCCCCGCTGGCAAAAACTTTAAAAGAAGAATATCCGAGCCTTGTTAAAAATTTTTATCGTTACAGCCCTGTAACCAATATAGTATCAGCAGGCGATAAACATTTTAAAGAAGATATTGCCATTGGCGATACCACACTTGTTTCCATGTATGGTTTCAATTTATTATACGGTGATAAAAACAAAGCTTTTCCAAACAATAGTTCTGCGGTTATTACAGAAAGTTTTGCAAGTAAATTATTCGGAACAAAAAATGCAATTGGCAAAACACTTACGGTGCAATCAACTGTTGCAGGCATGTCGCAGGATTATACGGTATCGGCTGTATTAAAAGATGTGCCATACAATTCAGTAACAGGTTTAATGAACGATTCGTACACGGTGTATATCCCAACAACGGGCAGCAACTATTACCAGGCTGGCGACCCTTCGCTTGGATGGGACAATGCAAATGAATTGAGTTTTATTGAACTAAAACCAGGCGTATCTGCAAATGATATGGCTACGCCTTTAAATAACCTGCTTAAAAAATATACGAAAGAATCTGTTTGGAAAAATTTGACGATAAACATGATGCCAATAAAAGATTATTATGTGAACGATAATAATGGTGCAGTAAAAAACATGATGCTTATTTTATCGTTGATCGCTGCATTTATTTTATTATTAGTTATCATCAATTTTGTAAACATCAATATTGGCACATCTTCTTATCGTCTTAAAGAAACAGGTCTTCGCAAAACCTTTGGCGGCGACAGGAAGCAGGTAATGCTTCAGTTTATTACAGAATCTTTATTGCTTGCTTTTATGTCTGCATTCATTGCTGTTGGTTTATATCAATTATTGTTGCCGGTTTTCTCATCCATGTTAGATGCATCGTTTCCTTCATTTTTACAATTCAGCTTTTCAGAATATTCATTTTTATTTCTGCTTGTTACAGCAATAGGTTTATTAGCCGGAATATATCCTGCATTCGTGCTTAGCGCTGTAAATATTATACATGCGGTAAAAGGAAAAGTAGATAATTCAAAAGGCGCAGTTACATTAAAACGGGCTTTGCTTGTTGTACAATTTTCTTTAGCTATTATGGTATTTATCTGCGCGTTAAATATCTCAAAACAGGTAAGCTACATTTTTAATAAAGATATTGGATACAATAAAGACCAGGTAATGGTGATAACTGCATTTCCCAAACAATGGGATAGTGCCGGTGTTTTAAAAATAGAAAATATTAAGCAAGGCTTGCTGCAATTGCCTTTTGTAAAAAGCGCTGCATTAACGTATGATGTACCTGAAAGCACACCTAATGCACGCATTATTTTTTACCCGCCCAATTCTTCACCAAATGATGCGCAACTCAACCTGCCTCTATCTTTTGCTGATGAAGATTATGTAAAAACGTTTGGCATAAAAATGAAAGCAGGCACATTCTTTACCAACAATAAAGATGGTGTTGTTTTAAATGAAACCGCTGTAAAACAACTTGGCCTTACAAACGCAAATGCAGTAGGTACGCAATTAAGAACACCTGCAATTAATACACCTGTAACCATTATGGGCGTAATGAAAGATTATAATTTTTCAACCATGCAGGATAAAATTGGGCCTATTGGTTTTATACACGTAAAAAATAGTAACGTTTACCGTTATCTTGCCGTTAAGCTGAATACTTCCAATGTAATACAGGCTGTGAATGAATTAAAAGCAAAATGGAAATCATTCGTACCCAATGCGCCTTTCGATTACACATTTATGGATGAAAAATTTGCAGCCTTATATAAATCGGATTTACAGTTACAAAAAGCTGCAGATATTGCTACCATACTTAATATTATAATTGTATTGCTCGGTATTATCGGGGTAGTGGCGTTTATGCTTGCCCGCAGAAATAAAGAAATTGCCGTGCGCAAAGTGCTTGGCGCAAATGCAGGAAATATCATTTTTCTTTTTCTGAAAGAATATGCTGCACTTATTATACTGGCAAACATTATTGCATGGCCGCTTGCATATATAACAACACAAAAGCTGCTGCAAAATTTTGCTTATCACATACAGCAAAATATTTTTCCGTATTTGATAGTGCTTGTTTTTATATCAGCTATAGCGTTTGTTCTTATTACGCTGCAATGTTTTAAAGCAGCAATTGCAAACCCGGTGAAAAGTTTAAGAAGTGAATAATTAACGTCAATAGTGAATAGAATAAATCAGACATCAATATATCATACATCACAAATCAAAGGTTATGCTTAAAAATTATTTTAAGAGTGCATGGCGAAATTTAGTAAGAGGAAAAAGTTTTTCTTTCATCAATATATCAGGATTGGCAATTGGTATGGCGGGCGTTATACTTATATTATTGTGGCTGCAAAATGAAATAAGCTTTGATAAATTTCATGCCAATAAAGATAACCTCTACCAGGTTTATGGACTCGCTTCAAATGCAGATGGAAAGGCTGTCGCTATTGATGTAACATCTCAACCGATGGCTGCTGCTTTAAAACAAAATTATCCTGAAGTAGAAGCAGCAACCCATGCGCTGGATATAAGCAGTTTTCTTTTAACTGCGAATAATAAAAGTTTTACAAATATTAAAGGCGATTTTGCAGATGCTTCTTTTTTACAAATGTTCAGCTTTCCTTTAATTGAAGGAAATAATAGTCAACAACTCAAAAATGTTTATTCAATAACTATAACACAAAAACTTGCACAGAAATTATTTGGTAATGAAGATGCAATTGGAAAAATTATACGGATAGACAGTGCTGATAATTTTACAGTAACCGGCGTATTGAAAAACCTTCCATCAAATACACGTTTTAATTTTGAATATTTACTGCCCTGGGATTATTTAAAAAAAATTGGCTGGAATAATGATACCTGGCTCAGCAATAATACACCAACATATATATTGCTGAAACCCAATACAGGTGTAGCAGCGTTCAGTGAAAAAATTAAAGACATTACAAAGCGCGAATCAGGACGGAATGATGTGTGGACACAATTTCTTTTTCCGCTTAGTCAATGGCATTTGTACAGTGATTTTGAAAATGGTAAACCTGTTGGCGGCAGAATAGAAACTGTTCGCACTTTTGGTATTATTGCTTTGTTTATTTTACTAATAGCTTGCATAAATTTTATGAACCTAAGCACGGCAAGAAGTGAAAAGCGTGCAAAAGAAGTGGGCATTCGTAAAGTAGCAGGCGCAAGCAAAAGTTTATTGATCGGCCAGTTTATTACAGAAGCATTTTTAACTGCATGTATCGCCGGTGGATTAGCATTATTAATTGTTCAGTTAGTATTGCCTTCATTCAATATATTAATCAATACGCAACTTTCTATTCCTTATTCAAATATAAATTTCTGGCTTTGCGCATTAGCATTTATTGTTTTTACAAGTTTGCTGGCAGGCAGTTATCCTGCATTTTATTTATCATCATTCAAACCAATCAGCATATTTAAAAAGCAATTCAAAAAAAATAATGCAACTATATCGCCACGCAAAGTATTGGTAGTATTACAATTCACATTTGCAATCATACTTATTATTTCAACAATTGTTGTGCGCAATCAAATTCAATTTGCTCAGGACAGGGATAAAGGGTATTTAAACAAAAATCTTATACAGGTAAATTTTGTTGGTGATATTGATAAAAATTATGGGTTGATAAAACAGGATTTGCTCAACGCTGGTATTGCTGCTTCAATAACGAAAACTATGATTGGAATAACTGAAGGCGGAGCACATGTATGGGGATTAAGATGGCAAAATGAAACGCCAAAAGATACCAATACAACAATCACTTTATATAGCGCAGATGCAGGCCTGGTAAAGACTACAGGAATGCATTTACTTGAAGGGAGGGATATTGATATTAATAAATATCCTGCGGATAGCTTCTCTGTTATCCTGAATGAAACGGCTGTTAAACTGATGGGTTTTAAAAATCCTGTTGGGCAAATTATCAGGGAGCCTTATGATAACATTACATGGCATGTTGTAGGCGTTGTGAAAGATTATATTCAAGGCTCGCCTTATAAAGAAATACCACCTGTTGTTATCGCTGGTCCGGCTGCATGGTTTAATACAATGCAGATAAAATTTAGTAATGCTAATACTGCATATAATCTTGCAAAAACAGAAAATATATTTAAAAAATACAATTCTGCATATCCGTTCAATTACAAATTTGTTGATGAACAATATGCCACGCAATTTGATAATGAAAAACGCACCAAAACAATGGCAGGTTTATTTGCAACATTGGCAATATTTATTTCATGTCTTGGTTTGTTTGGATTATCTGCTTATGTAGCTGAAAGCAGAATAAAAGAAATTGGTGTTCGTAAAGTATTAGGTGCATCAGTTGCAAACATCACAAGATTGTTGTCTCTTGATTTTATAAAACTTGTTGCCATATCCATTCTCATTGCAACTCCTGTTGCATATTATGCGATGAATAAATGGCTGCAGGATTATACTTACAGAATAAATATAAGTTGGGGAATATTTTTTATTGCGGGGTTATTAGCTATTGCAATTGCATTGATAACAGTAAGCTATCAATCCGTAAAAGCAGCAATGGCAAACCCGGTAAAATGTTTACGAAGTGAATAATTAAAGTGAATCGTCAAACATCAACCGTGAATAGAATAAATCATATATCAGAAATCATATTTTATGTTCAAAAATTATTTAAAAACCGCACTTAGAGTTTTCACACGTAACAAAACATTTGCTTCTATTAATGTACTCGGATTATCAATTGGTATAAGTGCCGCATTGGTAATTTTCATGATCGTTAAATATGAGTTTAGTTATGATGCATTTGAAAAAGATAACAGCAGCATTTATCGTGTGGTGCTTGATGCCAACTTCGGCGGCGTTGAAGGTCACAGTGCCGCTGTGCCTGCGCCTTTAAGCAATGCTATTGAACGGGAAGTGAGCGGTGTGAAAACAACAGTACCTGTGATGCAGTTGCAGGGAGATGCTAAGGTAATGGTTACAAGAAAAGGTTTACCGCAACCGGTTGTCTTTAAAAAACAAACCGATATTGTCTTTACCAATGCACAGTACTTTTCTTTATTGCCGTATCAATGGATAGCAGGTTCGGCGCAATATGCATTGAAAAATCCTTTCACTGTAGTGCTTACACAAAGTAAGGCGCAACAATATTTTCCTTCTCTTGCTGCCAATGAAATTATTGGCAAGCAAATCAATTATAATAATGACATTACGGTAACTGTTTCAGGCATTGTAAAAGATTTAAATAACACCACTTCTTTTCAGGGTGATGAATTTATATCCTACGCAACTATTTCTCAAACACATCTGCAAAATGATTTTATGTTGAATGTTTGGAACGACTGGATGTCCAATTCGCAGTTGTATGTAAAGCTTGATAAAGGCAGCAGTGTGGCGGCAACTGAAGCTCAGCTAAAAACACTTTTAAACAAGTACAGTAAAGATGTAGAAAACCAATCTTCCAATACTATCGTTTTTCGGTTGCAACCATTGAATGATGTGCACTTTAATCACTTGTATGCATCGCCGGGTTTAAGAACAGCCAACAAACCAACGCTATTTGGATTGCTTGCAGTTGCCGCTTTTTTATTACTACTGGGTTGTATCAATTTCATTAATCTTACTACCGCAAATGCTGCGCAACGAGCAAAAGAAATTGGGATAAGAAAAACATTGGGCAGCTCAAGAAAGCAATTGATATTTCAGTTTTTAGGCGAAACATTTTTGCTTACAATAACTGCTTCAATCGTGGCATTTTGTTTAACGCCTTTATTGCTGAAAATCTTTACAGATTTTATTCCGCCCGGTTTATCTTTTCAGCCATTCCATCAGCCTTATATATTTTTATTTTTATTGCTGCTTGCTATAGTGGTAAGCGTGCTTTCAGGTATATACCCGGCATTTATTTTATCAGGATATAAGCCCGTGCAGGTTTTAAAAACGCAATCGTTTATTAGCAGTGGCGACACAAGAAATACATGGGTTAGAAAATCACTTACAATATCTCAATTTGTAATAGCGCAATTCTTCGTGATTGCTACGGTGTTGGTGAGCAAACAAATTAATTACTCATTAAATACAGACCTTGGTTTTAATAAAGATGGCATCATTACATTTCAATTACCGCGTGATACAATTGCCGCACACAGTAAACAATTATTAAGTGTTATCAAATCAATTCCCGGAGTAGAAATAGCAAGCGCCGGCTATCTTTCGCCTGCAGATAAAGGCGTTTCATTTGCTAATATTTCTTATGCTGCAAAGCCGGATATAAAAGCGCAAATCCAGATAAGATGGGGCGATACCAATTATTTAAAAGTGTATAAATTAAAATTACTCGCAGGTAGAAATGTGATAGCGAGTGATACCATGAAAGAGTTTTTAATAAACAATAATTACGCAAAAATTCTTGGCTTTAAAAAGCCTGAAGATGCAATTGGAAAGTCTTTAACTTTCAATAATAAAAGCATGCCCATCGTTGGTGTGCTGCAGGATTTTCATGACCAGTCAACACATGCACCGATAAGCCCGATGGTTTTTGCAGGAAGCCCGGGCGATGAATTTCATGTACGGTTACAGCCAAACATTGCAGGCGCAGATACCTGGAAAAATGCCATCAGTAAAATACAAAAAGCATTTCATCAAATGTATCCTGATGAAGATTTTAATTACGCGTTTGTTGATGAGATGGTCGCTGAATTTTATACTTCTGAACAACAAATAGCAAGCCTGCTAACTTGGGCAACAGCATTATCCATTCTTATAAGTTGCCTCGGTTTATTAGGATTGGTGATGTACACAATTAACACAAGAACAAAAGAAATAGGCATAAGAAAAATATTAGGTGCCAGCGTCAGCAATATCATTTCCATTTTATCAAAAGACTTTGTAAAACTGGTATTAATAGCATTTGTAATTGCGGCGCCCGTTGCCTGGTGGGCAAGTTATAAATGGCTGGAAAATTTTGCCTATAAAACAACAATGAACTGGTGGCTATTTGCTTTAAGCGGATTAACAATGCTTTTGCTTGCTTTGGTAACGTTAAGTATTCATACGATTCGGGCAGCCATTGCAAACCCTGTGAAGAGTTTGAGAACGGAATGATAAACGTGAATCGTAAATCGCGAATAAAAAAATCATGAAAATCTTTTAATCATATAAATCCTGGTTCAGACAATGTTTAAAAATTATTTTAAAACTGCGTGGCGCAGTATCTGGAAAAATAAAACAACTGCTATAATTAATATTACCGGTTTATCTGTTGGGATGACGGCAACTGTATTGATTTTTTTATGGGTGCAGAATGAAATGAGTTTTGATAATTATCATAAAGATGCTGATAGTATTTTCAGGCTTACAACCAATCTTAAAGCAGAAGGCTGGATTTGGGAAACAACACCATTGTTACTTGCTGATGCCGTAAAAAAAGATGTACCTAAAATTGAAAAAACAGCAAGATTGTATTCAGGCGATATGCCCGTTTTTAATATCAACAATAACTTGTCTTATGAAAAAAATTGTGCTTATGTAGATGCTGACTGGTTCAATATTTTTGATTATAATTTTATTGAAGGCAATGCTGCTGCATTTGCAAAAGACCCGAACAGTATTATACTTACAGCATCGGAAGCAAAAAAATATTTTGGCAATCATGAAGTACTTGGAACAGTTATTCATGTTGACAGTATGAACTATGTGGTAAAAGGAATTATTAAAGATGCGCCTGCAAATTCGAGCTTTCAATACAAGGCATTTATACCGCTTTCCAATCTTTTACTTAATCCCGACAGGAAAGCAAATGATGAGCAATGGCAAAATGCAAACTATGTAACATTTATAAAAACCAAACCTGGTGTAAACGTAAATCTTCTTTCAAAAAAAATTACCGAAGTACTGCAAAAAAATAGCACTGACGGCGAATCAACTATTACGTTAGAGGCTTTAAAAAACATGCATTTTGAAACTGACTTACAATCTGCAGTATTTGTAAGCGGAAATAAAAACACGATGTATATTTTTTCTGTACTGGGCATTTTATTATTGCTGATTGCATGCATTAACTATGTAAATTTAACTACTGCAAAAGCAAGCCTGCGTTCAAAAGAAGTAAGTGTAAGAAAAATGGTTGGCGCCAGCAGGTTGCATTTATTTTACCAGTTTCTTACTGAAGCATTGCTGATAAGTTTTATTGCTTTGATTGTAACATTAATACTCGTTCAATTTTGTTTACCGGTATTCAACACAATCACCAGCAAGAATTTTACATTATCACTCACATCGGCAAGTCTTTGGAAGATTATCGGTGGTACACTGCTCTCTGCATTTGTGCTCAATAGTATTTATCCTGCGTTGGTATTATCTTCTTTTAAACCTTTACATGTTTTCAGAGGATTTACTATTTTAAAATTAAAAGATAATTACCTGCGAAAAGGATTGGTTACACTGCAGTTTACTATTTCTATTATACTGATTGCAGGAACGATTGTGATTTATAAACAAATGCAATTTATTCAGCAAACAAATCCCGGCTACAATAAATCGCAGGTATTGATTACACATGTGCCTGCAAATATTGATTTCAATAATAAAAGTGAAATAGTAAACACAATAAAGCATGAATTGCTTACGCAAAGCAGCATACAAAATGTTTCCATGGCTAACCAGACTATTGTAAATATTGGGAGTTATTCAACCGGCAGTGCAGATTGGAATGGACATGATACAGCTTTCAATCCAAAAATTGCACAACTCTCTACTGATGCAAACTTCGCAAATACTATGCAGTTGCAAATGAAAGAAGGAAGATGGTTTGAAGAAGGCAATGAAGCAGATAAAAAAAATGTTGTATTGAATGAAGATGCTATAAAAGAATTAAAAATTCCATCGCCGTATATCGGGCAACGCTTTACATGGAAAGGAAATACCGGACAAATTATTGGTGTTGTGAAAGATTTTAAATTTCATAGCATGCATGAAAAAACGGGTCCGTTAGTTGCTTTTGAAAACGCAAACTGGTACAATACTTTTATGATTCGTATTGCGCCAAACACTGCATCACAATCTATAGCTGCCCTAAATAAAACATGGAAGAAATTTTTACCAGGAAGCCCGCTTGAATACAGTTTTTTAGATGACACATTTAATGAATTATATAAAACAGACGAACAGGCTTCATCATTAATATTAGCTTTTGCAATTATTGCTGTTGCCATATCCTGTCTTGGTTTATTTGGTTTGGCAACCTTTACAGCAGAAAAACGTTCAAAAGAAATCGGCATAAGAAAAGTATTAGGTGCAAGTGTTACAGGTATTGCGCAGTTGCTTACAAAAGATTTTTTAAAACTTGTAATGATAGCGATTGTAATTGCAACGCCTGTAGCATGGTTTGCAATGAATAAGTGGCTGCAAAGTTTTGCTTACAGAATAAATATAAGCTGGTGGGTTTTTTTAATTGCAGCCTTAGCAGCATTAATGATTGCATTAATAACGGTAAGTTTCCAGGCGATAAAAGCAGCGCTGGCAAACCCTGTAAAGAGGTTAAGAAGTGAATAATTAACGTGAATGGTGAAAAATAAATCAGGCATCAACAAATCAGAAATCGAAAACTTATGTTTAAAAATTATCTAAAAACCTCGTGGCGAAATTTGATGAAGAACAAAGTTTTTTCATTTATCAATATACTTGGTTTAACCATCGGCATTACTGTTTGTATGATGATCTATTTATTCATCATGAATGAATTTAGTGTTGACAATTTTCACAAAAATGGTGATCATATTTATCGTGTAATGCGTAATGTTAGCATGGATGGAAAGGCATCAGGTGTTGCCTATTTATCAGGCCCGTATGCGCCTGCATTGCTGAATGATTTTAAAGGACAAATTAAAAAAGCAGTTCGTGTAAATCCAACCGATAACCTTGTTACTATTGGCAATCAATCTTTTCATGAAAAGAAAGTGATTGATGTTGATACTGATTTTTTTAACCTCTTCACTTTTCCTTTAATAAAAGGAAATTCGTCAGCGGCTTTATTAAATCCAAACAGCGTTGTACTTACTGAAACAACTGCAAAAAAATACTTCGGCAATATTGATAATGCAATGGGTAAAGTAATCACACTTGATAAAGATTTGCAGTTGAAAGTAACAGGCATTGCGAAAGACGTTCCTTCTAATTCTCATCTGGAGTTTGATTTAATTGTGCCGCTTGAAAATTATAAAAACAGCGGTAACATGACAACCTGGATCAACAACGGAATGTACACTTACGTAATACTTGATACGCATACAACACAAGCACAAATTGAAAAACAATTACCGGCTTTCATGGAAAAATATATGGGAAGTGATATGAAGAAGTTTGGTTTCAAATTCACGCTTTCGTTAACGCCTTTAAAAGATGTGTATTTTGAAAATACCGCTTTCGATTCTGCAAAGCACGGCGATAAAACTGTTGTATATATTTTTCTTTCTATCGCAATTTTAATATTACTTATTGCCTGCATCAACTTCATGAATCTTTCTACTATTCGTGCAGCAGAACGTTCAAAAGAAGTTGGCTTGCGCAAAGTATTAGGCG
>JBDUEO010000056.1:0-11108 GCA_040002335.1 Parafilimonas sp.
TGAAAAAATTTGGTGTAAAAAATACAGCAGCACTTATCAAAATCGCCATAATGGCAAAATTGATTTAAGGTGAAATATAGTTACTTATTGATTGAAAAATTTTGAGTACGTTGTATTTGTAATTTTGAAACTTAGTTTATTCCAATTTCAGAGTAAACTAAGTTTTTTCAAAATAGATGAAGAACAAAAATATTCATTGCTTTTGCAAATAAACTTTCATTCTGGAATTATATTGCCCGCAGCATGACGCTCATAGCTTCCTTTTATGTCTGAATTCATTGGCCATTTTCATGTTGTGCTTATTCATTTGCCGATAGGTATATTGAACAGTTGTCAAAAAATGTTTCCAAAAACTTTGCTTGATTCCGGCGGTTATAATGTGCCTTTATTTCCTGATGATACTGTGTTTTAAAAGCGCCGGTGTATAAATGGCCTATTATATTTTTGCATTTCAGGTATTTAGATCCCGATATTGGTCGCACTAATTAAAACTTAATACTTTTGCGCCCAACCAGCAATTACATTTGTGAGAAGAACTATTAAGTATTATCGCATCATCTGGCTAAAATATGATTTGGCCGCTGGTCTCTCTGTATTTCTTGTAGCGCTTCCGCTTTGCCTGGGTATTGCATTAGCTTCAGGCGCACCACTCTACACAGGAATTTTATCAGGCATTATTGGCGGCATTATCGTTTCTCTTATCAGCGGCTCGCAATTAGCGGTTTCGGGTCCGGCTGCCGGTTTAACAACTGTAGTTGCTGCTTCAATAATTTCATTGGGCGATTATAAAATTTTCCTGCTTACAGTGGTTATAGCCGGAATATTTCAGCTTTTACTTGGAGTTTTAAAACTTGGTGTAATTGCAAATTATTTTCCATCGTCTGTTATAAAAGGAATGCTTGCAGCAATAGGTATTATTCTTATCTCAAAACAAATTCCTTTGGCATTAGGTTATGACCAGCCGGATTTCTGGACGATAGGTTTTCTCAAACTTTTCACACCAAGCAATCTCAGAAGCAACTTTATAAATTTTAATCAGCACATAACAAGAGGCGCCATTTTAATTTCAATTATTTCTCTTGCTGTTCTTATTCTGTTACAGTTTCCTTTTGCAAAAAAATTAAAAATCATTCCAGCACCGCTAATTGTTGTTGTTATCGGTGTTATCATAAACATTCTTTTTACCAATGCAGTTTCTGATTATTCATTAAAAGAAACACAGTTAGTAAATATTTCTAACAATATTTTGGCAAATATTTCTTTTCCTGATTTTTCGAAATTTTTTTCTACCGTTGAAATATGGAAAGATGGAATAACTATCGGCTTGCTGGCAACGCTTGAAACATTGTTATGTATTGAAGCGATTGATAAACTCGACAGGCGCAACCACATTACACCTGTAAACCGTGAACTTGTTGCACAAGGTATTGGCAACATATTATGCGGTTTGTTAGGCGCTATTCCCATTACTGCAGTTGTAGTGCGTGGTGCAGCAAATGTTGATGCAGGTGCAAGAACAAAAATGTCTGCGTTTACGCATGGATTGTTTCTGTTGCTTGCCGTAAGTTTTGTGCCTTTCCTGCTTAATAAAATTCCGTATGCTTCACTTGCTGCTATCCTTATTATTACAGGTTATAACCTTACTAAACCAAAGTTGTTTCGCAACATGTGGAGTTTAGGCTGGAAGCAATTTTTGCCATTTATTTTTACAATTGTTGTAATACTTTTTACTGATTTATTGGTTGGTGTTTGTATCGGGCTTTTAATTTCTGTTTATTATATCATACAAAACAATTTTAAAGCAGAATATAAAATAACGAAAACAATAGCCGATGGAATTGAAATAGAATACATCAGGCTCAACTCTAATGTTACTTTCCTGAATAAAGTAAAATTGCGTAAAGCATTAGACGATGTTCCCGAATACAGCCACCTTACAATTGATGGCAGCGAGTGTAATTTTATTGATTATGATATTCTCGAAATTATAAGCGAATATGAAAGCAAAGCAAAAGAAAGACAGATTGAATTACGGCTGAAAGGAATTGAAAAAGTAAATGTAACTGCGGTTCATTAATGATTGCCGCTTTAAATTTAAAAGCAACTATAATAAAATAATTTATCGTAAAGAGATATCAAAGATTTAATCTCACTCCCCATTCGTTCTAACTTCTCTGTGCAAAATTATTTCTCTTTAAAATTTGTCTTGCGTTTTTCTAAAAAAGCAGTAACACCTTCCTTTACATCTTCGGTTGAAAAACATTCACCGAACTTTTTTATTTCAAAATCATAACCTTGTTGTGTATGATCAAAATTGTTTATTGTTTCAATAACTTTTGAAATGGCAAAAGGTGCCTTTGTATGAATAACTGATAATATCTTTTTTACTTCATTCAACAATTCGTTTTGCGCAACCACTTTATTTACCATTCAATATTGTTGCGCATCATTTGCAGAAAACATTTCGCCCGTCATAATCAATTGCATGGCGCGATTTTTACCAACCAATTGCGTTAAACGTTGTGTGCCGCCATAACCTGGAATCAAACCTAAATTCACTTCCGGCTGGCCAAACTTTGCATTATCACTTGCAATAATAAAGTGGCAAGCAAGCGCCAACTCGCAACCGCCGCCTAATGCAAAACCATTTACTGCAGCAATAATTGGCTTGGGAGAATTTTCAATTTTATCAAAAACATTTTGTTGACCTTTTCTTGCAAGAGCTTCTCCTGTTGTTGAATCCAATGGTAAAAACTCGCTTATATCAGCGCCCGCAACAAATGCTTTTTCACCTGCACCTGTTATAATTGCTGATTTAATTTCTTTATTGTTGTACACCTCATCAAGAGCTGCGCTTAGTTCTTCGATCACTGTTTTATTAAGCGCATTTAATTTTTCAGGACGATTAATCGTGATGATGAAAATATTTTCTTGTAATGATGTAAGCAATGTCTGATAACTCATAACCTTAATTTAAAAACTTCTGTTTTCTTTTACCCAGGCTTTAATATAATCAGCGATATCTTTTGTGTTGGTGCCGGGTGCAAACAATTTTCCAACGCCCATTTCATTCAGCAACTTCATATCATCCTCAGGAATTATTCCACCACCGGTAATCAATACATCATCCATTTCTTTTTCCTTCATCAGTTGAATGATTTTTGGAAAAATCGTCATGTGTGCGCCGCTCAAAATGCTTATGCCAATCGCATCTACATCTTCCTGCAATGCAGCATTAACAACCATTTCAGGTGTTTGGCGTAAGCCTGTATAAATTACTTCCATGCCCGCATCGCGCAAAGCAGTTGCAATTATTTTTGCACCACGATCGTGGCCATCTAAACCAACTTTCGCCACTAAAACGCGAACCGGCCGATGTAAAGTTTCATTCATGCAATCGCTTTATGCTTCAAATTTAAGTAATGCATTTATGATTTAAGGGCAACAATAATTTCTGCACCCAGCGGCTCTATGGCAGCTTCAAAAAAATGAGTAAGCACGCCTTCTTCATTAATAAGGTATTTGCAAAAATTCCATGTTGGCGCTTCATTAAGCCAGCCATTTTCTTCTTCGTTACTCAACCATTCAAATAACTTATTTTGCTGATCATTTTTTATTACTACAGATTTTTTCGCAAGCGGAAATGTAACGCCATAATTTGTTCTGCAAAACTCTGCAATTTCTTCATCATTGGCTTTTTCCTGTTCCTTAAAATTGTTTGAAGGGAAACCAATTAGTTCAAGATCATCTGTATGTTCTTCGTATAATCTTTCAAGGCCTTCATATTGATTTGTATAACCGCAATTAGATGCTGTGTTTACAACAAGAATTTTTTTGTTTTTGTAAGCAGATAATGTTTCAACTTTTCCATTATTTAATTCAAACTGAATATCGTATACAGAAGTTTTTGGTGCAATATTATTTATGTTTTGAAGAATTTTAGTGTTCATATTTTGTTGTTTACTTTTTTTAATAATAAGCGGATAAATAAGTTTAAGAAGTTTTTGTTTTATCGTCATAATTTATACTTATTGATTTAATTATTTTTTTTAAATAAGATGATGCTATAAAAACATGTTGTACAAATGTTGCGACCTGCAGCAGCGGATAAGCTGCAGGAAAGCCATAACCAAAAAGAATTATTTAATCTTCCTGGTTCATGAGTTCTTTTTTATAAGCCATTATAAATACAGCGCCCAAATTTTTAAATGGCGGAACGTAATCATCAAAATATTCCTGGTGCGAAACACTTCTTCCAATTACTTTCCATAATACTGGCCAGTTAAGGTCTTTGCCTTGTCTTAATTGTTCAACTATAATATTTATCATTGGCCCGTTAATGGTGCCGCTTCCTGTTTGTCTTGATGAAATAATTTGCGCCGTTGGGCAAGTTTGCAACACTTTATTAAGGCTTTGATAACCACCGCAACTACCCAGCAAAACGAGTTGTGCAGAATTATCAAGCTGCTCCAATGTTGAGTTAAGATAATAACTGTGACCACGATGAATAACCATTGAAGGATCAAGATCATTATTTTCAAGATATTCAGAAAGCGCTGCCTGCGCATCGGCATCTTTATCTGTTGCATCATCCAGCGGCCGGTTAGAATATATTTTTACAGGTACGCCCTTTGTTGATGAAACCACTACCCATTTATCGTTTGAGGTTACTTTCCAGTTTGCATTATTAAAGCTTCGTATAAAAGAGTTGAATACGTTGTTGCCATCTTTATCGCCATAAAAAAACTGTTGTATAATTATTTCACCGCTATCGTTGCGCATAGATTTATTAGGCATAAAATATACCGGCGGAATACCAAGCGTTTTTGCAACATCAATATGATTTGCGGTATCAATTGAAAGAAACAATGTGTTTAAAATATTATAAATATCTGCGGCTTTTTTGTTGCCTGAACTTTGCGCCTGCTGTAAATTATATTGTACCTGGTTTAAAATAAGTTTGTGTATTGATTTATCATCAATGCTTGCATAAGAATCGGCAACATCAACAGCATCTTCAAGCGTATTCGATCTTTCAAGCCCGTTTACAAATGCTTTCATTAAAATTTCAGCATTGCCTTTATCCATCCGCTTTAAAAAATCATCAAGCGTATTATAATTGGCAGCCATCTTTACCCATTTTCTAAAATGGTCAAACTTTACACGCATTAACAAACTATCGCCGCCTTTTGACGTTTTCATTTGTTTCCATATAAACGGATAAACACCTTGCGTATAACTGCTGGTATAAATTTCATCTTCCGTCATCACGGCTAAATAATATAATTCTTCTGGTGAAAGGTTTTCAATTTTTTTGAAGCGTACATTGTCCGGCGATTCATGCAAACCATTAATCACATTCACATAAATTTCTTTTGCTTTATCTGCAAGTTTGGCCTGCAAAGCAATAATGGAAAGCGGTGTATCCCGGCGGCGAACTCTATCAGCATAATCAATTTCTGTTTTTACTAATAGTGAATAATATTTATCATCATTACGCAATGCAGCTTCCACATCATCAAAACTTATTTTGTGCGAATACAGGTTATCCAAAAAAGGAAAATACATGCGGCCCTGTGTCATTTTCGAAACCCGTGCAATAAGCTGCACCAAACTATCAGGACTATTATTAATGCGTTCTGCCAGTTTGTTAGAAGCGGCTGCATAAGTGTATAATTGGTCTGGTTCTGTATGTGCAGCAACAACTATTAAACTATCTGCATACGAAAGATCAGGATGTTGGCTAAGCACCATCATCGTACGTTCAGGATGATCGCTGCACACTTTCAACAATAAAAAATCTTTTGATGCACCAATACCTTCGTTATCATTAAAGCCATAACAGTTCACTAAAATATCTCCGGCATCGTAAGAATGTTTTTGTATTTCAGGAAAGATGGATTGCTTTTTTTCATCCAGTTCCATACAATTTTTAAAACCTGTAACTACTTCTATAATTACAGGCGATTTTAATGTTTGATATTTATAGCCGATTAAAAAACGTTGCAGGCTTTCGTTAAGCCCGCGCAGGTAACGTATCTTATCATTATTATCAGAAAGTTTACTGGCTTCAATTTCATTTTGCAGCGCATCAACCTGGGTTGTAAGCGCATCATTAATTCTATCATTTAAAGCATCATTATCTGATGGCCTAAACATATTATCTGGCGTACCATCATATTTTTCTATTTGCTTTTGAGTGCTGTCAATTTTTTCATGAAAATATGAGCGCACCAAAGGAATATTAGCGTTGCTGACAGACTGAGCACATGCAAAATTTATTACACCCTGAACAAAAATTATAAACAGAAACATTTTTTTCATCAGAAAAGATTAAAGTTTTATTTCACATTTCGGTATTGCAGCCGGTTTTAAGGCAAAATTTTAATCAGTGCAAATTTATGACTAATATTATGCCACACCCCTTAACAATAACATAATATATCAGGCAACATAATTGCGCAAACTGAGATTATTTTTGTGTAAATTTTGTGTTAATGAACGAAAAAGATAAAACCATATTAATTGCCGATGATGAACCGGATATAATAGAGATCATTTCATACAATCTTATAAAAGAAGGCTATACAGTTTATACAGCAAAAGATGGTAATGATGCACTTGATAAAGCAAAGCTTGTAAGCCCGGATTTATTTATACTTGATATTTTAATGCCCTATAAAAATGGCATGGAAGTATGCAAAGTATTACGCACGCAATCTAAATTTAAAGATGCACTTATTATTCTTTTAACTGCTTTAAGCGATGAAGGCTCGCACATTAAAGGCCTTGATTCAGGCGCCGATGATTTTATAACAAAGCCTATTAGTCCAAAAGTTTTAATAAGCCGCGTAAACGCATTATTCAGGCGTACAGAAAAAGATAAAACAGATATTATTACAGCAGGAAATATTACAATAGATGCGCACAAATATATTGTTAGTATAAACGGCGAAAATATCACACTTGCTAAAAAAGAATTTGAATTACTGTACCTGCTTGCCGCAAAACCTGGCAGGGTTTTTTTACGCAACGAAATTTTAGAACAGGTTTGGGGCAATGAAGTAATTGTTGGCGACAGAACTATTGACGTACATATAAGAAAGATTCGCCAAAAGCTCGGCGTAAATTGCATCAGCACTATAAAAGGCGTTGGATATAAATTTGATTACACGCTTGAAACAGCAACTATGTAAACAAATATTTACACCACTTCAATTCAACAGTAAATTTGCAACTGATAAAGAGGATGAATGTTCAAAACAAAAAATCTTTCTCCGGATAAACTTTCTTTTTTTACAGCGCTTTGTTTATCTATTCCAATAAGTGCGGCATTTTATTTTATAAGTTTAAGATGGACGGATTCACTGATTGCGTTAGCGCTTGTATTTATGCTTTCATTCTTTCTAATCCGTTATGTTTTTAATGAATTTATTTATAGAAATATAAAAGTTATCTATAAATATATTTATCAAACAAAAGCCAATAAAAGAGAAGAGGTGTATTACAAATATGTATTGCCCGCAAAAAGCATTGAAGATGTACGTGAAGATGTAGAGAAATGGGCCGAACAGCAAAACGCAGTTATTGATGATTTGAAAAATAATGAACGCTACCGCAGAGAGTTTTTGCAGAATTTATCGCATGAAATAAAAACACCCATTTTCGCCATACAAGGTTACATTGATACCTTGCTGGAAGGTGCATTGGAAAACCCGAATGTTTCAAAAAAATTTTTAGAAAATGCTTCGCGGAATGTAATTCGTATGGTTGATCTTGTAAATGATCTTGATGAAATAACGCGTTTGGAAAGCGGCGGACAAGTAATGCATAAAAAGAAATTTATTATTCAAGATGCCATTCGCGAAGTGTTTGAAACATTGTCAAAAAAATCAAAGGAAAAAAGTATAAACTGCACAATTAAAAAAGGATGCGAACAACCCGTTGAAGTACTTGCCGACAAAGAAAAAATTTCACGTGTTTTAATAAACCTGATTGATAATGCCATTAAATACGGAAAGCCCGAAGGCAATATAACCGCAGGCATTTATACAACAGATGATAAGCATGTGCTTGTTGAAATTTCTGATAATGGCATGGGCATTTCAGAAGAACATTTACCGCGCATATTTGAACGTTTTTACAGAACAGATACAGGCAGAAGCCGCAATGCAGGCGGTACAGGTTTAGGTCTTTCAATATGCAAACATATTATTGAAGCGCATGACCAAAGTATGCATGTACGCAGCAAACCTGATGTTGGCACAACCATTGGTTTCACATTGGATAAAGGTTAATTATTAACAGCTTTAATTATTTCTTTCGCAATCTTATCAAAATAAAAAATTACGCTGTTGTGTGCACATTTCATTTTAACGACAGCAGGGTTATTATAAATATCATTCAACAGGTATTGATATTTTGTAGGCACCGCTTCATCGTATAAACTTATAAACTGCTTAATATATTTTGCCTTACAATTATGCCCAAGGTAAAACTGGTCGGTTATAGCCCACGCTTTATTTAACTGCTCTTCATCAATGCCTTTTTTCGCAAGATCTTTTTTTATATATTGTGTAAAAATACTTTGCCAGGTAGTTGAGCCTAATTTGGCGGCTGTAATTATCGGGAAATAAAAATCTACAGGCTCCACATCAACCGCAAGCCCGGCCTGGAAACCGCCGCTGCTCATGCCGATTATACCTATTCGCTTATATTGTTTTCTGAAATGATCCATCAAAAATCTTATCTCTGCAACAAGCTGCCGAAAGTTCATTATCGTAAGAAAAATATGAGCGCTTATAAACAACTCACCTGAGTAAAGATTTGCGGGCGTTCTTTGCTGGTGAAATGGTTTTACAAGCAAACAACTATCAATACCACTTTTTAAAAGTTGTTGGCAAAATTTTGATTCTGCATCTAAATCTTTTCTTGCCCAACCTGGCGCAAATAAAAGCAACGTATTAGCGTCGTTATCTTTTGAAAATAATTTAAAGAAAGCTGTATTATTTTCATTCCAGTTTGTGATTGCCGGTGAAGGATAGGTAAAAACGGTTTCATCATTTGCGTTGCTGTGCAATTTCAAAATATCTTTTTCGCAAGGTGATGAGAGCCTTGTATAAAAAAGTTCCGGGTTATTAAAGAATGGCTGAACGTAATTGTAAAATTCATCAATTGAATATCGCCTGCCATCAAAAAGATCATATTGCAACACAACAGAGCATTTGCGTTTTATTGTAAAATGATCATACACTTTATCAAGCAATGGATATAGTTTGGCAGCAATATTCATCTATTCATAATAATGACAACTGCTGTATTTGTTTTGATGCATTCGTAGCTATTTATGAATTGCAATTCGGTTGGCGAAAGCAATTTTTATTATTTTAAAATCCGATCTGCTGCACAAAAAACAAAAAGTACAAGGGAGTGACACAATGAAGATGCCATGAAATATCATAGCAGGTAACAAAAAAATCCATGAAACTACAGTTCTATAAAGCCGGGAAATACTGTAATTTTATTTTATGAAAGCTATAGAAACTTATGCTGTATTTGATGATGACGGAAACATGATTATAGAAAATCTGCCTGTAATCAAAAATAAAAAAGTAAAGCTTCTTATTTTAATTAATGAAGAATCCGATAAAGAATTTTATGATTTATCTGCCCAGGGATTATATATGGCTTACTCTACAGAAGAACCGGATTATAATAAGTCTTTAGTGCAAGAACCAAACGCAGATTATGCAGGCAGGTGATATTGTTTTAATCGAAATGCTACAGTCTGATGGAAATTATAAACTAAGGCCTGCATTAATTTTAAAACCGCTTCCGAAATATAATGACTTTTTGGTTTGCGGAATTTCTACCCAAATTCATCAATACATAAAAGATTTTGATGAGATACTTAATGAAAGTGATTTTCATTTTACCAAAACGGGTTTAAATAAAACCTCTCTGATCAGGTTATCATTTATTGCAGTAGTACCTTCTGCAAATATATTCGGCAGTATTGGAAAATTGCAACCGTTGTTACTTAAAGAACTACTTCAAAGATTATCAACATTTCTTGTCTCCTAATTTATATTATATATATAAAAAATCCCCCTCAAAAAATTGAGAGGGATACAACTAAAACTCTATGCCAAGCAATCATTAGTCCGGCTTTTTACCATCTAAAAAAGTATTGATGGTAGAAATATGCGTTTGATTATTCTCATCTTTTTTAACGGCAACCTTACTATAAAAATCTTCAACGGTTGTAAGCTTGTTGTTACCAAATAATTCAAGGTTCCTGCGCACATACGCCGGCACATTTTCATATTCGCCGCCGCTATCCAACGTGTTCATATTGTATGAAAGATTACGCAGCTTATGCATGCGTTCGTCTGCACGGCGTTTCTGTTCTTCTTCTTCATCATTGGCAGGTAAATTAAATACAGCCGCAGCTGTTTGTTTAGGTGCAATTACTTCTTCTTTAATCACCAGATCGAACTCCATCATTTCTTCTTCAAACAAAGGCTTTTGTGGTTCTTTTTTTGGTTCATCTTTTTTAATTTCCTCTTTTATTATTTTAGGCGCTGGCTTTTCATTTTGCTGCGCATAAATGGAAGAAGGTTTGTTTAAAAAGGCTGAAGGAACAGCTTTAGGCGCTTCCATTTTTTCTTCGTACAACATAGAAAGTATAGAAGGCATTTCTTCAATCACTTCTTCTTCTTTTGGTTGAGATTGAGCTTCCGGAATTTTTACTTCTGCTATTACTTGCGGTAATTGCAATTCAAATTTTAAATTTTCTTCTTCTTTTATTTCATTAACAATAATGGGCGCAACAATTTTAATTTCTTCTGCTAAAGGTTCGCTTAATGTTGGTGCATATTCATCTTTCTTCTTTTCTTCAAACGGCAAATTTGTTTGATTATACATTTTCTTTTCTTCACCATCAATACCTAAAGTCATTACTATTTTTGCAGGCTCAGGTTTTTCCATTGGCTTTGCAGGAAAACTTTCTTTATGCAAAGCCGCCACAGGATCTTTTTGTTCAAAGCCGGTTGCAATTAATGTAATACCTATTTTTCTTTCGAGTGATGGATCATATCCCATACCAA